>DATDLD010000114.1:0-2910 GCA_036519475.1 Candidatus Nitrosopolaris sp.
GATGATGACATCATATTTACGATATTCGAATGAAGAATCCAAGACTTCTCAATTTCAGAAGTCATAACTGGCTTAGGAGACGGTGGCTTGACTTCAGAAACGGTCATAGCATCTATTTGATTTTTCTCATGACATTTGCTAATTTCGTAACAATTCAATACCAATTGCTTCTTCAGAGGGTGCCGGCAATTCACTCGCTCAATATCAATATTTGGATCTTTGCCTTAATTTTTGTGGCGATATATATTCCCCTCGGCATGATAATTGGATACTGGCATAGAAAAAATCAATTCAGTGTTGAAGCAGAAGCTTTGTTTAACCAGAACCAAATTGGCGCAACAATAAATCTCTTTTTGATTGATTTGATTGATGGAAAGGTGACGGAGGAAGAGAAACAGCACATGCGGAAATACCTCTTAAAAATAATGAGACAAGCTGATAGACCCTATGGCGGAGTAGATAAGATTGAAGGTCAGCAGGATAGCAATTCAAAGATAAATATTCAAAAAACAGAGTAACACAAAACACACTATTCAATTCTACTAAAGGTCATGCGAATTCTACATGTATGGGATCAGGCGGGGGTAGCATTTGTCCTGGCAAAATATCAAAGATTACAGGGCCACGATTCGAAGGCAATCATGGTTAGAGAATACGATAAATATGGATTAGGTAGATTCTACAAAGAGTATGTTATTGATGTCACGCTGAAGGATTTTTTTCAAAAAAGCATGGACGAAGCGCACTCTGCAGATATTCTACACATACATAGCAGGAGCGACTTGGTTTTAAAGTTCAGAAAAGAATTTGGGAGATCAAAAAAGATCGTCCTTCACTATCATGGCACAGATATTCGCGGAATAAAGAAGCAGAAGCTGCCCCACAGATCGAAACTATCTGACCTGGCTGTTAGAGGTATATTTACATATAGAAGGGTGAGAGACGCATTACTGATAAAAAAAAGGATTCATTCGAAGGCTCAAGACCTGGCAGACGCAGTCATTGTTTCTACCCCGGATCTATTGTCCCTGGCTAGTAGTGCTATTTATCTTCCAAATCCGATCGACACAGATCATTTCACGCCCGATAAGATTTCTTCTCCCAGACCTGAAGGTGCACGGGCATTGGCTATGGATACGGAGGCTACTGATATACAGCTGACGCTCAATTATTGTAAGAAACATAATGTGAAGCCAGACATTGACGTTTATAGTCGGATCAAAGATCCGATAGATTACGCTGACATGCCAGCCTTTTTGAAAAAATATGGAATATACCTTGACGTAAGATATGTTGATGGAAACATTCTAGAGAACTTGAGCAAAACTGCTTTGGAAGCATTGGCTTGTGGTCTTGATGTTTTAGATTATAAGTTGAATCGCCTGCATGGTTTGCCTGGGGAGTTCGATCCAATGAATGTTACCTCTAGCCTCCTGGCTATCTATTCACACTAGAGGGAAGCCCTAACGACATTGTTGATCGTTTCGCAGAAAGGGCTACTGCGAGCAGACCCAATAATCGTCTTTGGGCTGGAGACTAGGTGCAGAACACACATCCAATCTATACGACATATTGAAATGCCTTGAATGGAACTATGCAAGACAGAGAAACCCTAATCAGTGAGCTAGGTACCGCAAAGAATTGGCAAGAAGTAGTTGGGTTTTGGACGAAAGGAAAATAATGCATAGCCATTCGTTATTGAACTAGGTATTAGAGTAAACAGATTACAAATCCTAAGAAAAGACGATTGTATAGAAATTAAACCAAAAGAGTGGCTTGATAAGAAAAGTTGGAGAGAGATAAATGAAATCCTAGTAAGACATGGATTTTCATGGCTATCATTAGGAATAGATAGTTGCTGGTTGTTATCCAAGGAATAACTCTTGCTTGAGTTTTTCGATATCTAACTTAACCTTATGTTCCAGTTTTAATAGAAGCGGATCATCAGGATTAAGTGGTTTGTCCTTTTTACCGTCAGGGATAAGCCAAATCTGGGGTCTGCTAAAGACCATATCCTCTGGTTTCTTGCTAAGGCCTATGCTATCGTCTACATTGTAGGTTTCTATTATTTTGATAACAAGATATCCTAGTTCGGCAACTTGTTCCATAGTCATATAATCTTTCCAATACTTTTTCAAAAAGAATCTTCCAACAGGCTCTCCTGTTCCTATCACTACATATTCTCTTACACTCTCTATTCCGCCATCACCATACATATGCTTTAAAATGGAAACGTCACCGCTAATCCCTAATAACACATGGAAGTCACAGCGTACAAGGCTTGCTGCTATTTCGGACGCCTTGAATGAACTTTTCTATCGATATCCCCCCATTCTGGCCCTGAGAGGTCTTAACGAAGTCCATAACATAAGTCTTAAATAATTCGAATCTACGTCTAGTGCCTGCAAAACCCATAATTATTCCATTATACTCACCGAATAACTTGTCGTCATAAATAAAATCAATGCCACCACCTTGTTCTATCGAAAACTTTCTGTCTGCAACTAGAACTACTCCGTCTTTACATTTCGAACCCAAAATATAGGTCATTCTTGGCGAGCTAGCTGGTTTCATTAATGTATATTCGTTGTCTAAAATATCTAACAAACCATATTAGTATGATTTCTAATATTTAGCTTAAGTGGCGCCCACAGCGCAACAAATAGCACCCTTGCGCAGCAGCCCTTGAGAGCACCCGTCTTCGCAGCAGAACTGCTCCGATCGAAACCTTAATAACTCGCTAGTGATATTACTAGTGATATGCTATCGCAATGGTTTTCACGTGTAGGAAGCGCAATTCCACGAGGATTTTCAAGGCACTACATTCTAGGATTATTAAAAGTGCAGCCCATGACAGGGAAAGAAATTATCGACAAGGCCATAGTGCAAAGCGGTGGTAAGTGGAGACCT
>DATDLD010000115.1:0-4104 GCA_036519475.1 Candidatus Nitrosopolaris sp.
TGGAAGAGACAATAGGATTGCTTGCAGGTTCATCAGGTGTAAAAATGACACCATGTGCTTTGGCTCCTCTGAATATATCAATAGAAAAATGGTCAGACTTCAAGTTCAACGATAAACAGGAAAATAATGCTGGAGCAGACTTAATCAAAAATGTCGTGCTAGTAGGAATAATTACCCCATGAGTGTGGGGGTTGGGCTCGTAGAATCATATATTGTAATATTCGCCCTTTTCTTATTTGGTCGAACCAAGTAAAGGATACATAATTCCATTGCTAAAGGAAAAGAATACAAAGCAGATTTACACATTAATTATCGACTGCTATTCAATACCCATTACCTCAAGATAGTATTGTTCTTTATCTATCTTTTCTGGATTGACACCTTCGATTTCCATCAGATCTTGCATTATTCCCTTCCTTCTCTCTATCTTTCCATTTGGCAATTTGACTATCCCACTAATAAAACCACTACTGCCACATATGGGATTAAATGATTTGTCAGTATTTCCGTGATATTTTGAAAGGGTTTTTTCTTCCGTACCATCGAGACCTAGAAAAAATCTTCCCCTTCTATAGATGATTCTGGGATGATCAGAAGAAAGCGTTTCCTTCTCTCTAGTAAAACTAAAGACAACCTTGAAATTATCCATTTTCTTTGCCATCTCGATCAACCAATCATAATAGATCACATTCAAAGTCTCATCTTCTGCGCCACTATGAAGAGTAGGATTGCTATAGAAAAGCGTGAGTCTAATATCTGGATCATTTGTATCCTGCATATATTGAATTAAACATCTTGCGGACTCAGCTCCATTAGCCCCTGACCAGTAGGCAATATCTTTCTCTACTCCGGTAGCAACCTTTGACAAAAAATGATTTTTACTAGAATTTAATCTTGCCTTTATCTTATCTCCCACTTTAACTTGCTCAAAGAAATAAGCAGCAAAGCCATCAGCTTTTTTAGTGATTGGATTAAGATAACCATAAGGCTTTTCATCCTTAATTGTTAAATCAATCAAGTCTCTCGCAGGAGATGATGCAATAGAATATGTCCTTTGAACCAACCCCTCTTCGTAATTTCCTGAGACTAAAGGTCGTTTAAGATTCGCACTTATGGTCAAAGACTGTCCTACAGAGAATGTAAACCGCTGAGATGCTGATGTAGGAGAAAAGGAATAGGTATACGTATCATGGGTCTCCATAACCCTATCTACTATTTGCAATTCATAATTTTCTTCTGTTCCTTTGGACATTCTCCGATCGTAATTAGCTCATGTTTTCACAATATAAATCCGACTGAAGTGATAGCTAGCAAAAACTTTGGGTATACTATTTATGTTTATGTATAATAATTGAACAGCTCATAATAAAGGCATCAGATTAGCACAGCGAGTCACCAATCGCAGCAATTTTATCAATCGTTGGGATTCATTATTTATGCGCTACATCGTAATATTACGAATTCTTCTAGTAAGTGAGTACTAGGTGCCTGTAACAACAAAATAATAAGACTAATTTCGCTGAAATAAGGCCGTTTGGTTACACGATATGGCCAGTAATAGATACTCTGTAAAAATATTAATATTATTTCTCTGCTATAACAAGATACTTCATTCAACGATCTAACCTAAAAGTTGTTAAATTAGAACTACATACTCCTGTAGCTAATGGTTATTATTAGTAGATCAATTCAGATCAAATCTAAAGGTGAAAATGACATAATTGATATCACAAATCAAACTGCTAGCGAAGTTAAAGAAAGCAGACTTCAAGACGGAATTGTTACGGTTTTTGTTCCAGGTTCAACTGCAGCTGTAACTACTATTGAATATGAACCAGGACTAAAGAAGGATTTTCCTTGTATGCTATCTAGAATAGCACCCAGAGAAGTTCAATATGAACATGATAAAACATGGCATGATGGAAACGGACATTCTCACGTTCGTGCATCGTTAATTGGTCCAAGCCTAACTATTCCATTTAAGGATGGCAACTTAATGATAGGAACATGGCAGCAAATAGTCTTGTTAGAAATGGACACGAGACATAGAGAACGCAATGTAGTATTGCAGATAATAGGAGAATAGTTGCAGATGCCATAAAATTTGATCCCACTTTTTCGAATCCGTGAGTAGCTTGGATACAATAAGTAGCAATTTCTTATGTGTCCCTACATTGATAGAAATATGATAAAGTATTATATTATCTTCACGATACATGACTCCTCTGCTTGCTATTCAGGTTTTAAGCAAAACCTTCTACTAAGATAATAAATATAATCGCGTTACAATCGATATGGATTCATGTTTTGCTAAAGGAACGGATAGTTGAAAGTACGTCCGTGCTTAATTTTATTGTATAAGCTGATGCATCATCAGAAGAGAAATGCGATAGTTCTTCAAGGAATTTTGATTTATCTCTTCCGCGTTCATACATACCGCCAGACTCCTTAATACAAAGAGGAAATTTTTGCATTTTAATATTCTTAGAGTTAAGGTATGTAATGAAATGTCTATAAGCATCAATATCATACCAATCCCATTTTTGTTCTTCGCAAAACATTATCCAGACATCTATGGTATTCTGAAAGAAAGCTTTTGAGCGGAGTGTTTCAAGTGTCAATGTATACTTAATGCTAGACTTGTGCATTTTTGAATCTATCGGTCGTTCTCACAATATAATAGATAGATACATGCGTCATTCTCGTTGTCTTATATCTCCACTCCAATCCAATTATTAGCCCACTCTTTTTCGACCCTATTCAAAGGTCCTAAATTTTTGCATTTTTTGATTCGATGTGGATACAATCAAAGAGTGATGATGACGATTTCATAAACGTTATTTTGGCAACTAGCTTTTACACTTTTTATCTCACATTTATTAGCAAATGAGGTCAGGCAAACCATACCCTTAAAATAGACTAATATACAACGTTTTTTATCTAATAAAGATTGGTATAGCAATAATATGGTAAAAACAGAGAGCACGTCAAGCAAAAGCGGTGACAATGAAGGAACTCTCCCTACATGGGCTGAAGAAGAAATCAAGTCTGTTCAATTTGGACAGCCTGAGATCCTTACAAGAACTGGGTATATCCTTGATATCTACGAAAAGGAGTTTAAAATAGACATACAACTCTATGAAGCCTTACCAGATTCCAGGACCATAATTGAAGGTCTGGACGTTCCCAGGTCTATGAAGATAGCAGATTTTATGAAAGGATTTGTCTATGAATTTAAAATAAAGATGTTCAAAGCTCCGCTAAGCACAACGCTTGTTCAATTATTGAAGAAAAACTTTGAACTTGAAATGGATGCAATTTATCGATTCGAACTGCAAGAAATGCAGATGATGGACGTCGAGTCTGACGTAGCTGCTACCACATCAACAACTTTAGGAGAGGGTGATGATAATGGCGAATTCTAGATTAAACCTTGTAGGCAGTAAGGGTAAATTTAATTTGTATATTGCCTTCTAAAGACTGGTCCAGCAATTGCGTTAACAAAATACGGCAGGGTGTGCTTCAACCAAACTCCTCCTCTCACAAAAAAGGGGACAATAATTTCTAGTCTAGGAGAGTTTGCGGCAGCCATGATAGCCCGTGATACCGTTTTTGGCTCTAGGGAGAGTCTAGTATAATTTGGCATTTTACCTCCAAAAGATTGATTTCTAAAGAAATTAGTCTTAACTGCTATAGGACTTACTACTGTTATACCTACTCCACTTCCATACAGCTCATGGTGTAATGCTTCAGAAAAACCTAGCGTTGCAAACTTTGAGCCGCAATATGCTGCCAGTCCTGGTACTCCAAAGCTGGCAGCAACTGAAGCAACGTTTACTATATGCCCGGACTTCCTGCGGAGCATGGAATCTAAAAATGCCTTTGTACAATATATCATGCCAAAATAATTCGTAGCTGTAACTGACTCCATTTCTTCTATGCTCTGATTCTGTACTTTTCCAAAGATGCCAAAGCCAGCGTTGTTTACAAGAATATCTATATGGTCAAATCTAGTAAGGAGGTCTTCACTCATCTTGATAACGTCTAACTTATTAGAAATATCACAAGGATAAACTACTGCATTACACTTAGGGTTCATCAGTA
>DATDLD010000116.1:0-6896 GCA_036519475.1 Candidatus Nitrosopolaris sp.
GTCTCGAACGGAAACAAAAGTTCAAAGTTCTGTTCTTTCAAAGTTCAGCTTTCAGATAAGATTCGGAATTACTCTTTAAAGTATCGATAGTTTCTTGATATGACATGTTGAGTACTTCGCCACAGGCTTTTACTACACTAATTAGAAACGAGCTTGGCAGAGAGGTTCGTCCTTTAAAGCACCTTGGATATTTAACTGGTCCGTCGGTTTCAATTAGAAATTTATCTTTATCAGTATTAATTAATAGATTCCGCTTCAGATCACAATAGACCAAGGGTGGTCCGTATGAGACGTAAAGACCCATATCCATTGCCCTGGTCAATTGCTTGCTGTTTCCGTCAAACCAATGTAATAAGACGTTACCGAGATTGTATGTTTTGAACATTTCTAGAATATCATCTAAAGATCGCCTTGAATGAACGGATACGGGCTTCTTTGTTTTTTCAGCCAGGGCAAGCATTGAACAAAATATCTCTTTTTGCCTTTCGTAGCAAATGTTTTTGGATTCTACGTAGGAGCGATCCAAACCAATTTCACCTATTCCATCGATTATAGTACTATTCTTATCGAATATTTCAATGAATTTTGTAATTTCCTCAGTATTCGCGAATTCGGGATGTATTCCAATGAATTGCATAACGACGTCACGATTCGAGGTATCAAATAACCTAAGACCAGCAAGAGAGGTTTCTATGTCGACAGTCACCGAACAAGCTTTGATCTTTAGAGCTCTCAAGTTGTTGAGAATGTGATGAATGTAGCCCGAAAATTCGCTATCAGTTAAATGAACGTGTGCATCTAATAATTTCATATTTGCTTGTTATTAAGATAATTATGTTAAATAACTGCATCGTATCGACCATGAAGGGTGACTCAGACATCCTGCCTATAAATATGCTATTCAGATTTGAACAAAAGATGGTAGATCACAAGGCGAGCAAAATTAGCCTACAAATGCATTTACATTGCTAATTGTGCAAGCATGAAGGCTATCCTATTACGACTGCTATGCCATCGGCGCTACCTTTGGAGGATTAATTCAGTATTTATCACATGTTCAGTACATTCTTTGCGGCCAAGCTAATATCTTCTGATTTTATTGTTTTGCGGCCTGCATGAATACATAAATCTACTGCTTGCCTAGCTATTTTTAGAGCAACCTCCTCGAGAACCTTACGGAGTTGATCAGCACCGTCATCACTGACTCTTTCTGCACCGGCTTTTTTAATTACTCTATACATAGTAGCAAGTCCGAGCTCTGATCCAGATGACATATTATGTAACAGCAGCGACCCTATGTTAAAAATATATTTGCCAGATTCGGTATCCGGATCCTCAATATCACTTGGCTGGGCTACATTTTGATCTTTGCAATAAATTGTATAACAATATTAAGAATAATAACAATAACCAGCTCTCCTTACTATGTAAATGAATCTTCAAAGTACTTTAGCTAAAAAACTGAATGTCCTAACGAAGCTTTTCCAGTTCACTGTCATCACGGTAATATTCTGGGTCAAGTCTAAAACCAGAGGTTGGCTCATATGGAACATCGCTTAATTTGAGAAAATATTCCAATTTTTTTCCCCTAAATTTCTTTCCCAACCACAACGCAAATTGTTGCTCTATCATTGTACCCTCTTCTTTCTGGATATCTGGATAAACGTCTACTAGCATTTGTATAAAATCTGGATCAAAATAAATTTGGAAGAAGTCCCAGCCTAATGCCTTACCATTCGAAGAGCATTCACAATTACTCTTAGCATGGACCCCCCATTCAAGCTCACCTATGAATTCCATTATCCGTACCCTCTCTTTTTCAAAGTTTATACAAGAGCCTGAAATTACGATCATTGGGGGCTTTTGAGAAAATTTTCTTCTCAAATTAATCATTAGTATAATGGAATTTTTTATATAAAAGGGCTTTGCTTTTGAAGCGTGATCTGATGCCTAATTAGTTATGTATCGCTGTAGAATCTCACATGTTCTTTCGATACCTAGGTCGACTGCATAATTTCCGATCCTCGGTCCTCTATCTGAGTTTATAAGCATCCTGTAGAGTAGGTTAAAAAATTCTTTAGGCTCTATTTTGTTACTCCTGGAAATATCATAAAGCCTAGACTGAATATTTCTCGATGTATCAGGATCCTTTTCCGCACCGATCAATGAGCGCAGAGTTTGAATAAATTCTGCCATTGCTTTTTTATGATTTTCTTTCAACTCAATCTTGACGCTTTCCTCATCTAGAAGCAACAGATCCTGGAACCACCTGGATGCAAGTTCTATCTTTTTTATTAAATCTGGAGTTCTTTGTTTTGCCATACCGTATTTCAATAACCTTTCAAATACTTTGTTGATCCTTCCTGAGTCCTCAGGAAATAGTGAGGCTTGTTGTACAAGCATCCTATACGGAATATGAATTGAAGAGTCCATCGGAGGCCTAAAATGGTTAATATATTCATAGATTCCCTTTATCTTTGCCGATTTTGATGGATTATCTTCCTTGACTCTACCAAAATAAATGTCTTCGTAAAGATCATATTCATCCATTAAAAGAGGTATATCTTCAAGACCAATATGTCTGGTACCCTTAATACGTTTGAACAGTAAAAGAAGTAGCGATTCTGCACTTCCGTATTCTAGCCACATCTGTGGAGTAAATACATTACCCTCTGACTTGCTGATCTTCTTCCCAGCCTTATCTAAAAACATTTCATACTTTATATGTAAAGGGTGAACAAAGCCTAGAATTTCGTTCGCAACCCAATCGTTAATTCGTACGGAATCTAGGATATCTTTTCCATATGCCTCAAACCGGATGTCTAATGCTTGCCATCTTGCTGCGAATTCCACCTTCCATGCCAGTTTCCCTTCGCCTTTGTGTATGTCGGCCGTTCCACTATAGCCGCATCCTTCGAGATACTTTTTGTTCACTATGCTCCCGGAGCATAAATACAAAACCCTTTGTTCATCTGCTAAATATTTTAGTGCTTTAGCAACATAAAGCCTACCGCAGTTCTTGCAAACAGGAAAATAAGGTAATGTTTCGGTATACTTTTCTTGACCCACTAACTCTGTTATTTTTTCACCTAGTCGCGTACTATTCTTTAACAAAATGTCTATTTGTTTACTGAGAATACCTTTTTTATAAGCCTCGGCTGCACTTTGGAATACGTATTTTACTCCGAGCTTGTCTAGTCCATCCAACAGGAGACCGCTCATATGACTGCCGTATGAAGTGTGACATCCGCCGTAAGGATCTGGGATAACTGAAACAGGCTTAGCTAAATATGCATTCAGCCACTCCGGTAAGTTTGCGGGTACCTTTCTCAGACCATCCATGTCATCGGAATATGTGATTAATTCTGCTTTGTAACCTACATTCTGGACCGCCAATGCAATACCGTGAGCTCTCACCGCATCGCCTATACTACCTATGTGCGGAATACCGGAAGCTCCTAACCCACTTTCTACCTTTATGGTATCTAATCTTCGTTTTAACTTTTTTTCACGGTCTATTAGATCGTAAGCAACTTTGTCTAACCAAGTCCCCTTACCGATTACTTGTTCGCCGGCTCTCAGTTAAATAACACCTTCGACATATAAGGTCCATTAGGTACGTACCCCAATTTTTTATAATACTCTCTTGTTCCTACTGCACTTATAACGGATAATTTCTTTGTACCGAATTCGTCTTTTGTTATTCTCTCCGCTTCCTGAATAAGCTGCATTCCATAGCCTCTATGTTGATAGGATCTTCCGGTTCCCGGGCTCCCTACGTTCAGCATCTGGCCGTATATATGCAGTTCCCTTATGATGGCAATCGGTTCGTGTTGTTCATACACAAGTTCAGATCTGTGAGAGAATACACCTTTACGTAAGCGCAAGAAACCAAGAATTGTTGTCTTGTCTATGCTTTCAATTGACAAAAATACCTCTTGTCCGTTTGAAGCAGCATAATCAACTCTTCTTAAAGTAACTTCTTCTTTTGATAGTATGCATCTTCTATGTAACCCGATCTCTCTGCATCTTATACAATTGCAAGCGACACCCTGCAGGTGCAGCCTTTGAAGCACTAGCTGCCGCAAATTTCCGCTTGTCGGACCAGCAATAATATCTTTGGATTCGATTTCTCTCTGAATACGCATTATTCTAATCCAGGGAGGTACAATTTTTTTTGCGGCAACTAGAACTTCTATCAGATCCTCATCTGAGTATGCCTCGTATCTTCCTGCAGAATACATCTTATACAAGCCGGTATCCTTCAAAACAAGAGTAGGATAGATCTTCAACATATCGGGTTTAAATGAAGGATCTTGAAATAGTCGCTGGAAGTCCTCTATATCCTTCTTAGGGGTTGATCCAGGTAGACCTGGCATCATATGTGCGACAATTTTATATCCTGCCTCTCGAGAGAGTTTAAAAGCTTCAACAACATCATTTAGCGAATGTCCACGATTTACTATCTGATAAATCTCATCACGTAAAGACTGGACACCTATTTCCACTCGAGTAATTCCAAGTTCTAGCATGAGATCAATTTGCTTTTCTTTACAATAATCGGGTTTTGTTTCAACTGTAAAACCAACACATCTTGAATATGCAGTTTCATTTAGTTTAATCGCTTCGTTCAAATTCATTGAAGAACAAGATCTTGTACCAGCAGAGTTTAGAGCATCGTAGCATGATTTTGCAAAAGCTCTCTGATAATGTTCTGGCATAGAAGGAAAAGTTCCACCGACTATAACAAGCTCTACTTTACCTATATCATGTCCCCTAGCCTTCAATTGCGTTATTTTAGAATGAACCTGTTTATACGGATCGTACCCAAATTGCTGAGCCGATCTAGTTGATGGTTCTGAGCCCGTGTAACTCAGAGGAGTATTAATCGTGATTCCCCCTGGACAGTATATGCATCTACCATGAGGACAATTAGAAGGTTTTGGCATTACAGCGATAACTACTACCCCAGATGCAGATTTTATCGGTCTTACCATCAGAGTTTGGCGATGCTGACTTTCATTTGGAAGAAATCGTATTATATCTTCATTTTTTGGTATGGTACAAAGCTGAAACCTAGATGAGGTTTTCTTTATAATTCGCAATACAGACATTGCTGATATGTTATACTGACTTTCGATTTCCTGAGCAATAGATTCACAGGCTCGAACATACTCAGATGTTTGATCTGACCCCACATAAGTGAAATCAGAACTTAATGTATCCTGCAATATGATTAAATTATATCTAGTTAATATTAATTTATTGTAGGAGCTTTGTCAACGCTTCAAAGTTCGTATCATAATGGTAAGATCCGATTCATAATACCAATGTGATGAAAGAACCATCAGCGCTAGTAGCAATAAGCTAGAGAATTTGATTTTTTCCATCTATTCTGACAATAACATCCCCTCTTCCCTTTTTGCTAACCCTTCCGATTTCTCTGCAGCCCATTCCGTATTTCTTAAATATTCTTATCGTACTTTCTACTGAAACCCTTGGAAGTATAAGGCAGAATCCGATTCCCATGTTGAATGTCTTGTACATTTCTTTAGTCTTTATTCCGCCATCCAGCTGTATTTGGCTAAATATCCCAGATGGGACAGGCATATTATCAAGGGTGTACACTACCTTATCATTAAGGCGAGATAGCTTGGTAAAGGAACCCCCTGTTATGTGTGCAAGACCATGAAGAGGGATGGACTTCGCTCTGTTTAATATTTCCAGGATCGGCTCGACATATATCCTAGTTGGAGTCAGTAGTTCCTCTCCTAATGTACGAGATAAGCTGTCAGGTTTATTATCTAAGGAGTACTTCGACAATAACACCTTGCGAGCTAAAGTATAACCATTTGAATGCAAACCGCTACTCTCCACTCCTAAAATAATATCTCCAGTTTCTATCTTATTTCCCAAAATTAGCTTTGATTTATTCATAACAATTCCGACGACTGCCCCTGCAAGGTCAAAGGCACTTCCCTGACTTGTATTGCCACAGATAATTTCAGGGACTACGGCAGTTTCCCCCCCTAATATTGCTACACCTGATTTCTCTGCCCCATACACGAGACCCTTAGCTAATTCAGTCAAGAGAACTTCATTTGCTGATCTTAGCGCGATGTAATCTATAAACCCAAAAGGTTTCGCTCCCACACAGATTATATCATTTACATTCATTGCAACACAGTCTATTCCGATAGTATCATACCGTTTCATCATCTGGGCAACAATCACCTTGGTGCCAACGCCGTCACAATGTAGGGCAAGAATTTTTGGCCCAAGATCAATTATCCCAGCATAATGTCCGAAACCCGAGATGACCTTTCCAATTGATTGTAGGGAATGGGTTCGGGAAATAATCTCTCCAAGTGATTGTTGAGCCTTTCGAATCTTCTCCAAATTTATCCCTTCATTACCAGAACTCAAGAGTACATTTCATGCTCCCTCTGTTGGTAGAATATCTATTGACTCTTTAAATAAATGTTAAATTATAATTTATCAAGAAACCAAGGAACATGACGTTGTATCAGGAACCAAATTTTGACATATCCGAACTAGATCTTACAGCACCTTGATAGGATCAATATTCAGATCTGGTTGATGTTACCTACTTAGACAGATATGGAATTAGGGTATTTTACTTTTATTGCGTTAATTCATGTGGATAGAAAGTGAAAAAGAATGTGGTAATCACTTGATCTAATTCGTCTAAAAGCATTTAATTGATATTCAAGAACATACGACACCTGAACAGAATTTCTCCTAAAAGCAGCCTCAGGATTCTCTAGATAATGTGTAATTTTTCTGCGCATGGTCTATGATAATATCTTTTGTTAGTGTGCCCTACACTGACCACAGTCTCCGTATACATCAATTTGTCTTTACAAAATCTGCAA
>DATDLD010000117.1:0-7443 GCA_036519475.1 Candidatus Nitrosopolaris sp.
AAATGGAATTAGTGCTACGATATTTCAGTTCGAGTATAAAGATGCTCTTCATAATCGAAAGGGGATGGATATGTATAGATCGCTTGCATCGTGCTGTAACGCTGTTGATTTGGAGCAGCGGTCTAAGACATTCGTATTAGATTCTATGAAGACCCTCATTGAAGCAGAAGCAGCCGTTCACGGAAAAGAATTTGGGAGTGTCCGATTACATGAGGCATCTTCTGTTGACACCTTTGCCGATCTGATTGGATGTGCTACAGCTTTACAAGATCTCAGGCTATTTGGAAGTAGAATATTTTCTACCAAAATTGCCATAGGGAGTGGTACTTTAAGCTTTTCACATGGTATAGTACCAAACCCTAGCAATGCCATTCTTGAAATTTTTAAGAACAGGCCCTTCACTCTTGTTGGAGGGCAGGGCCACGGTGAGCTAACCACGCCCACTGGAGCCGCTATGTTGGTCAATCTCACTTCAGAGAGCATCAACCATTATCCTGACTTTACTCCTGAAAGAACAGGTTACGGAGCAGGTCGACAGAAGTTTGATCACGTCGCGAACATTTTGAGGCTAGTAATTGGCAAGTCATCATTATTTAACGAAAGCAATACAGACAATGTATTTGTAATTGAGACGAATGTCGACGATATTTCCGGGGAGATTGTAGGAAATCTGATTGAGGAACTGGTACAACTGAAACTCAAAGACGTAGCTGTCATCCCAGTACTATCAAAGAAAAATAGACCGGCTTATCTCATTAGAGTTATATCTGATCATACACAACTTAGTAGCGTTTTGGATATGCTGTTTAAAGAATCTGGAACTGGCGGCATAAGGGTCCATGAGATGCAACGCTACGTCATCCCGAGGAGCGGCATCACTATTTCTCTAGACATTCAAGGCAGCCATTTCAAAGTCAGGGCAAAGATCACAAAAGACAGTACTGGCAAGATAATTACCACGAAACCTGAATTTGAGGATGTAAAGGTTATTGCTTCGAGCATTGGTATCCCACTTAAGACTGCCATGGAATTGGCAAATGCAGCGATCACTCAAAAGGTGAAAAGAGATTGGAATTGAGATATAGTGCAAATGAATACCTTGCTAAGCTAGTACATTGGTTTTTGGAAAAAAATCAGAATGTTGCCGTTGCATTGTCTGGGGGAGTAGACAGTGCTGTAGTAGCCTTAGCTGCAAAAGAGGCGCTAGGTGATCATGCTTTTGCCATTACCGCCGACTATAATACACTATCAGTTGAAGAGTTATCTGATGCAACAAAAGTTGCACAAGAAATAAAGATTGATCATAAAGTAATTAAATACAACGAACTTGAAAATTATGAATTTGTTGAAAACGATGGTTTACGGTGTTATCATTGCAGAAGAGAACTTGCAGATCACCTACTATTGGAGGCTAGAAAACATGCTACAGAGCTTATTGTAGACGGAACTCATGTGGATGATCAATCAGAAGAAAGACCGGGAATAATAGCATTAAGAGAAAAAGGCATAAGAAGTCCCATGTTAGAAATCGGGATAAAAAAATGTGATATTAGAGAAATAGCACGTGAATGTGGCCTTTCAATATACGATAAACCCCCTAATTCATGTCTTGCCTCAAGGATCCCAAGAGGAACAAAAGTTACGATGGAAAAACTTCGAAAGATTGAAAATTCTGAAGTGATTGTAAAAACGATATTTCGTGTTAGGCATGTTAGGGTCAGAGATCACGGAGATGTGGCTAGAATAGAAGTAGGAAGAGATGAACTTTCAAAGTTATTTGACTTGCAGAAATTGGAAGATCTAGATTCTAAGTTGAGGCAACAGGGCTTTAAATTTGTGACGATAGATACTAGAGGATATAGGGCAGGAAACATGTTCATCTTAGACAACAAATGACCGGAGAAAGAAGCAAGATGCCGGCGGGAAGAAAAGCTACGATATACATGGATAATGCCGCCTCTACCCCTGTTTTAGATGAAGTTTTTCAAGAGATGTTGCCTTATCTGAGAGATATATACGGAAACCCGTCATCTTTACATTCTTTTGGGATTAAAGCGCTACAAGGGATAAACCGCGCTCGAAGGCAAGTTGCGTCGCTTATAGGTGCTAAATCAAATGAGATAACCTTCACTTCAGGAGGCACTGAATCAGATAATCTTGCACTCAAGAGTACCGCTTACGCTATCATGGAGAGCGATGCCAAAAGAAATCTCATAATTACTACTAGTATAGAACATGAGGCAATATTAGAGCCTCTGAAACATCTTGAAAAAAAAGGCTTTGAAGTAATATATCTACCGGTAACAAGAGAAGGAATACTTGAACCCTTTCGGCTTGGGGACTCGTTATCTATGACTAGAACGGCTTTAGTGAGCATAATGTTTGCCAATAATGAAATTGGAACCGTACAGCCTATTCGCGCACTGGCTGATATTACTCATAGTAAAGGAGGAAATGCGCTTTTTCACTCTGATGCGGTACAAGCTGTGGGCAAAGTTCCAATTAATGCGAAATATGAAGGGATCGACCTCTTGTCGATATCTTCTCATAAACTCAATGGTCCCAAAGGTGCTGGTGCATTATATATTCGTGAAGGTATAAGGATGAATCCATTAATCCATGGCGGTGGCCAAGAGTCTTTGCTGAGATCTGGTACTGAAAATGTGCATGGCATAGTTGGCTTCGGAAAGGCATGCGAGATTGCGGCACAAAAATTGCAAATCTATCGTGAATATGTCACAACATTACGAGATTATCTTATCAGTAAAATATTGAAGAATATACCATATTCACGCTTGAATGGTTCCAATAGTAGTAGGCTACCTGCAAATGCGCATTTCACATTCTTTGGGGTCAACGGAGAAGATCTGATAATAAAATTGGACGAGTTCGGCATAGCTGCATCTACAGGCTCTGCCTGCTCAGTAAAAAAGCAGAAACCTTCTCATGTGCTGAAGGCTGTTGGATTCTCGTATGAAGAGATAACAGGCTCGTTGCGCCTTAGTATTGGACCTCAAAACACCAAAGACGAAATTGACTTTACTGTTTCTGTGTTATCTGATATAATAACAGAATTACGGAACCTTTCGCCATTCAGTGCTAGTACCACTACAAAGTGATCTTATTTAGAAGCATTATTATGCTTGATTATTGATTTCAAAAGCAGATGTCTTCCGTTGTACCATCTAAAAAGGCTGTTGACATACATGACAAGGCTCCGGATTTTGATTTGCCCGATATTAACATGAAATCACATAGGCTTAGCCAATACTTAGGCAAGAAAATCATACTTGCTTTTTTTCCCGCAGCAGAATCTCCTGTGTGTACAGCAGAAATGTGCACCTTTAGAGATTCCCTTAGTGAATTAAGATCTTACGGCGCTGAGATTATAGGCATTTCAGTAGACGGACCTTTTGCAAATAAGATATTTGTTGAAAACCGCCACCTTAATTTTCCAGTATTAAGCGACTACAAAAGAGAAACAATCAGTAAATATGGCATTATTATGAAAGATCTGGGCCCGTTAAAAGAGTACAACGCTGCAAAACGTTCGATCTTTATAATAGACGAAGCTGGAAATGTTCAATACAGGTGGGTATCAGATGATCCGTTGATTGAACCGGACTATGCTGAGATTAGAAAGTTTCTAAAGACTTGAAAATGATAGAAACAAACATTTTCTATGATCGCTGGAAATATAGTATTTTACTAGCATATTCCTTTGCCATACTACAAGCTAAATTTGCAGCAGCGTAATTCAGATAACCGTTTTTCTATTCGATCGTTGCGATAAAATCGTTTCTGGCTACAGTGCTCCCCTGTTGTACTTTCATCTCCTTAATTGTACCGTCTTTGTGTGCCTTAACCCCGAGCTGCATTTTCATGGACTCAAGTATTACTACAGAATCACCCTTCTTCACAGTGGTTCCTATATTTGCGACTACGCTAACTACTCTACCAGGGATTTGGCTTGTTAAGTTATTTTGGCTAACAGCAACCTTGCCTAACGATAAGGATTTTTCCAAGACTTCAGTGAGCTTTGAATGTCTTTTCACTTGCAATGATTGACCATCAATCAAGACTACTAATTCTGCTGTGGTAGATCGAAGTATCTTGGCATGATGAAATGAATTATCTAATATGAATTCAAATTCATCTCTTGCTGATTTCAGCAATTTTATGCTATGTTCCTTTCCATTTATCTTTATTAATATTGACTCCTTGCCAAGAGAATGAACTATCTCTGCATTTATGGCTTCATTCGTGTCACCTACAATGAACTCCATTACCTGTTCACTTGTGATCTTTTCCAGTTAGAATAGGGCTTTGCTTTGTGAAATTGAAAACTTGGACCCCCTGTCTTTGCAAATTCCAATTGCAGCAAAATCGCCGCGATAGCTGCAGAAGACTTCATACTAGCCTCTTTTTTTGTCAGCTCATGCATTTTTTCCATTAAGTTGAATCTATCTATATAATCAGTCGAAAGTTCTCCTTTAATAAAATTTTCCTCGTCTACTATAGTTTTATACAGAGGAATAGTTGTATTAATTCCTTCAATTGTAAATTCGTAAAGTCCATTTCTCGTCCTCTTTCTGGCTTCTTCAAAGTCACTACCCCATGCAATAAGTTTAGCGACAAGTGAATCATAATAACCTGAGACAGTACATCCCGGATAAAGGTATGTATCTACTCGAATTCCTGGTCCGTAAGGAATACTGCAATCTGGAACTGCTCCAACGGATGGAGAAAACTCATAGAAAGGGTCTTCGGCATTAATTCTGCATTCGATAGCACATCCATGCATTTTTAACTCGTCCTGTTTGAAGGGAATTTCTTCGTCCTGAGCAATAGCTATCTGCATTTTTACAAGATCGACTCCGGTTACCAGTTCTGTAACAGGATGCTCTACTTGAAGTCTAGAATTGATCTCAATAAAATAAAAATTACCTTCATGGTCTCTCAAGAATTCTGCAGTACCAGCATTTAGATATTCAACTGCATCAGCTGCTCTTTTAGCAATCTCTCCGATATTATTTCTTGTTTTTTGATCCACAACAGGAGAAGGCGACATTTCAATAAGCTTTTGATGTCGTCTTTGTATAGAGCATTCACGCTCAAACAAATGTCTTGTATTACCAAAGGAATCTCTTATTAATTGGAACTCAATGTGTCTTATTCTGGCTAGGTACTTTTCTATGAACAACGCAGACTTCCCAAAAGCTGCCTTTGATTCAGTTGACACCATTTCGAACTCTTTTCTTAGCTCCTTTTCATTATTAGCCAGACGAATCCCACGGCCTCCGCCGCCAAATGCAGATTTTAAGAGAACAGGATAACCAATAGTGTGAGCAACATCAGCTGCTTCCACTACATCATCTATAATGCCATCGCTCCCTGGAACAGAAGGAACTTTTGCCTTTTTCATAACTGCTTTACACTTCATCTTATCTCCTGTGATTTCCAAAGCCTCACTGTTTGGCCCAATGAATATGATCCCTTTCTTCTCGCAAGCTTGTGCGAAGCTTTCGTTTTCAGATAAAAATCCATAACCTGGATGAATCGCTTCCGCTCCTACACGAATAGCAGTATCAATAATTTTGTCCATTGCTAGATAACTTTCCGAGGCAGCTGCCGGTCCGATATGATATGCTTCGTCAGCTTTCTTAACATGAATAGATCTCACATCTTCATCCGAATAAACAGCAATAGACTTTATTCCAAGCTCCTTACACGCTCGAATTACCCTGAGCGCTATCTCACCTCTATTAGAGATTAATATGCTATTTATCTTCTTGACCAACTGTTAAGACCCTTTATAGGTTGATATTCCCATGCTTCTTCCAAGGTCTAGTCTCTACCTTATTTGCAAGAGCCTCCAGTGCACGAATTATCATCGGTCTAGTCTCCATAGGGTCTATTACTGCGTCTATAATTCCCTTTTCTGCAGCTATATATGGATTAGCAAACTTATCACGAAACTCTTTAGCAAGCTTTTTCTTGGTAGCAACCGCGTCGGTAGATTGTTTGAGAGTTCTCCTATGGATAATGGTAATTGCAGCCTCGGGTCCTAATACAGCTATTTCTGCAGTAGGCCATGCATAGTTGAAGTCAGCTCTCAGATTCTTGCTCCCCATCGCTATATAAGCACCGCCATAAGCCTTACCGATAATACAAGTTATCTTTGGTACAGTTGCTTCACAATATGCAAAAAGTAGCTTACTGCCGTGTCTTATTATTCCATTATGTTCTTGATCCGTGCCAGGCAGATAGCCTGGAGTATCAACTAAGGTAACAACAGGAATATTATAAGCGTCGCAGAATCTGATGAATCTAGCAGCCTTATTGGATGAATTGATGTCCAAGGCACCTGCGAGATACATCGGCTGATTAGCCACAACTCCTATTGGCCTGCCGCCCATTCTTGCAAAACCCACAAGAATATTCTCTGCGAATAATTCATGGACCTCTAGAAAATCTCCGTTGTCTACTATTGATGTGAGTATTTGTCTGATATCATACTGCTCATATGGGTTTTCCGGAAGAATATTTACAAGATTTGCATCTATTCGATTTGGCTCATCTATTGTGTCAAGTATCGGGGGCTCCTCAGTATTATTTTGCGGCATAAATGAAAGCAACTTCTTTATCTTGTCCATGCATTCATATTCATTTTTCGCTACGAAGTGAGCCACACCAGATTTTGTTGCATGTGCCTTAGCGCCACCTAACTCTTCAAAAGATACCTCTTGACTTAGAACCTCCTTTACCACTTCAGGCCCTGTGACAAACATTTGACCAACATTTTCTACCATGATAACAAAATCTGTCATTGCCGGTGAATAGACAGCGCCCCCGGCGCACGGACCTATCATCGCAGTGATCTGAGGAACCAGGCCTGATGCTAGAGTATTCCTATAAAAAATATCCCCATATCCATCTAGACTCAAAACTCCTTCCTGTATTCTGGCACCACCAGAATCGATAATACCAATAAGTGGCGCACCAGCTTTGATCGCATGATCCATTAGTTTGACAACTTTTTTACCCGCCATTTCTCCCAGCGAACCACCCAGGATCGTAAAATCGTATACATAAAGAAAGACCTGGCGACCATTGACTGTTCCAAATCCTGTAATAACCCCATCGCCATAATATTTTTCAGCATGGGGGTCGTCACTCCTGTGTGTTACATACTTGTCAATCTCGAGAAAGCTCCCCTCATCTAAAAGAAGATCAATCCTTTCTCGTGCCGTCAGCTTACCTTTCGAGTGTTGAGCTTCAATTTTATCTTCACCGCCGCCCAGTTCAGCCATCTTCTTCATACGATGCAGACGCTTAATTTTCTCTTCATGCATGGCTGTGCCTCTTATGCTAAGAAGTTGCATATATAAATTCTTGAGTTGGTTGTGAGTAATTATTCTTCATAATACCCGGATCAGTTTT
>DATDLD010000118.1:0-5998 GCA_036519475.1 Candidatus Nitrosopolaris sp.
CTTACGTCTACAGGAATGTTAGTGTAGACAGCTGAAGCTATCCCAATAATAATAAACGTTGCTCCAGCAGAAAAAAGAACGTAGAATGTTCTGGTTCGTCCTGATAAAAATCCTGGCATTGCGTATTAATGTAAATTGATGCTATAAATACTTGACAGAAATAGTATTTACTGCAATATACTTCAAGTTTAGATCCGACTGGAATACTGTAATGCTGTCCCTTTAAATTCTACTTCTGCAGACTAATAGCGAAATTATTCTGTCTAAAAACCATAGAATCGAAACCAGCTTCTTTTGAGATTTGAGATTTGAGATATAAATAATATTCCTTCTAGTAGTACAATTTTTTCTGTCTACGGTAATCCGAGTTCTACTTTCATGCTTTTCATGGAATCTATTACACTTTAAGTATTTCTGATACCAAGTAATTAGATTACACTTAAGATGTATATTTACACTAAATACTTTGGAGTCGAAGAATGGTGGGATATACACTGTGTATATTGAAAAGTTTCTGCTGCAAATTCAACGGAACTCATAACGTACTATCGACTCGTATAATTGCAACTTGAGGTAATAGTACCTCATATTTCAATCAACAGTTATAATAGGAGTACCAGTAAAATTTAATTTTATAATATTCTCTTTTTTATTTGGTAATAATATCTTAGAACTCTAGCGTTTCTTCCTATGACAAGACCAATACTAACCATAAGAAGAAAGTCAGTAGCTGCAAAAGCCAATATTGTTGTTGCTGTATCTGTGCGAAGCATAGGCATAATAAAAACAGCACTACTATTTTCTAATATTGCTTGATTATTAAAATAAAATTTCTCTGAACCAATAAAGAAGAAATTAATTGCAACACGTATGGTTAACGCTGACACATATAGCAGATAAACAGCCAACCCTCCTTTTGAGTAAATTGATGAGGAACTATCACCATCTATATTGTTGGGGGGTACTCTCCAAAATGAAAGAGATCTTTTGGAATAAATATAAGAACCATATGTTGCAGCTACAGCAACACCAAAATATGAAATAAGATATCCAACAGGGATTGCACTAACCAAGAAAGAATTGTAAACAAGAAAAGAAGCAATAGCAACAAAATAGGCAGAAAAAAGAATCGTCTTCTTTACACTTACTTTTGTTCCCTTCTTGACCTTTCTAAGTCTAAAAATAATTATGATTATGATAATTATAAATGTGAATATGAATAGAAAAAAAGCACTATTATTCATACTAGACAACTACAAAAATAGTTAAAACAAATTTATATTTGTCTTCGGTTTTTTCGTAATGGTCCTTATTATTAATGTCAGGCCGCAGTATTATACAAATGCCCCTCGGATCCGTTTCATTGATCCTTGGAAAAAAAGACAAAGACCATCACTTCTGTTTTTCAATCATAGATTGCATTTTCTTATCTACTGCAAGTATGTTCTCATTTAGAAGAACTATCCTGTTCAAAAGTTCGTCATGATGTTTCGTGTACGCCTCCAAGTGCATTAAAATTTTTTTATTA
Source organism: Candidatus Nitrosopolaris sp. (assembly GCA_036519475.1). Lineage (GTDB taxonomy): Archaea > Thermoproteota > Nitrososphaeria > Nitrososphaerales > Nitrososphaeraceae > DATDLD01. The sequence continues at coordinate 1,529 of DATDLD010000118.1, forward strand.
TCTTGCTCTAGTTTATTAATGTGCTGTAGAATATGGTCTTGCTCACGAGAAATCTTATTCTGTCGATTATATATTTACCAACTTATTACTCCACCAATTAATGCGCCTATAACTATACCCAGATATGTACTTGAGGCGTTTGTCATATCTAGACAGTCTTTGGTAAATTCTTGTACACATCCCCATATTGCAATAATTAGCATGGACATGATATATGAAAGACCTTACAGCTTAATTATAATATTTTACTGAACAATTGTATTAATAGAACATCGTTTCAATGCTGCAGCTGCAAATGCAGTATAATGGAAGGTTCACAGGGCTTGTGACAAGGCCATCGTTAGAGAACACGAATGAATTATCATTGCCTCGTAAACAAAATCCAGTTCTTGTCTCATCTTTTGTGCACAAACTGGAATAATAGGTATGATATATTATCAAAATTTAGGACGAAGGTGTATGCTCTAGTCATCTAATCCCAAACAATTGTAGGAAAACAATCAGACAGATCAACACAGCGAGATCAAGAATTAGGATCAAAAAATAAGATTTTGTTCAAACTCCTAAAAATATCTCAGATTAAATTATTCGTAAATAGGAATAGAACTAGTCATATCAGCGAATTTGTCAAATAATCCATAAGAAAATCTCTGGTTCATATATAATAGGTATAATCCTTCTTCCATCATGCTTTCAATTGCAACATTTATTTCCTCGCTCTTGGTAATCGACAAATAAGATAGAGAATCTGTTACAAGCATCAAATTTGTATATTCATAATTATCCATAATATCGAATAGGGTTGATTCGAGATATCCAAAAAAGGCAAGGTCGTATTGTTTTATCTTCGGTCTTAAGGCACTTACAATTATATGGTCTTTTTCTTCTTCGTTTTCGTTACTATCCATTGATTTTCTATATCCTACTATTGGTGAAGAAATAGTACGTGCTCCTTGATCGAATTTTATGTCGTATTCTATATTAGAATAGTCGTTTAATTTGAAGAATTCCTCAGTCCCTTTTAACAACTGGCTTTCAGTTAACCAGTCGTCATCTTTTCTACCTCTATTCATCCTGGCAAAATAAGAGGTGGCACTTACCATATGTCTACTGGGCAATTCATCTATAGCTGTATCCTAGTTCGCTAATATATTTTTGTAAATCACATTAGATTTAAAACTCATGATTCTAGATAGTTACTAGGAAGCTTCTAGCTATCCCAGAAAGAGATTGGATACTGATATGAGCCTTCTTGCGCTCTCTATAAAGTGTGTACGATAAATTAGAAATAGTGGAGTTTAATCGCTTGCTACTCGTCATGGTTTTTCATACGACACAGTTAATGCATGTTGAGGACCAGTCTACCGGTCTACAATGGGACTGTCATTACGAACTAAGATCACACATAGTGCAATGCAAATGAAGAATGCCGGGTACAGATAGACCTATCCACCGACGGATGATGATGATGATGATGATGATGATGATGATGACACATCCATCTTCACCAAACTATATGAATATTAAGTCTTTAACACAGTGAGCGTTCTATGACGTTTATGTTAAATTCTGCATCACTCCATCCATCTTTATAGCCTTGCTTATAATCCTGGCCATATTGTGAATTGGTATTGTTCACATTTTCATTCTTCGTATGACCTGCATGGAAATCATTTTGAGCTGCCAGATAACCACTAAAATAGCCGGTGGATTTATTTGGGTCACTGCACAGGGCAGCATAACCTTCTGTTGGTATGATTGTCAGCAGCAGGAGAAATGTTACAAACGCACTGAAGACTGAGGCTGCACCAGCCTTTACAAATACACTTTTCGTCTCTGTTTCCATATCTTATTTATTATAAGCTAAAAGATAAAATTGTCGTTCTGGGAGTGAATTTGGGAATGAATACTCTTGTTGGAAGTAGAATTCTCTTTGAGAGACCTTGTATTGCATAGGCTATCGCTTCACTCAATATAGCTGGCATAATAACAAATATTGCCAGGAGCCATACGAGAGTATCTAAAAGATTGGTTATAAAAGATTACTTGATGATGGCTCTTAAATTATCCTGCCTTTTTCCTAAGCTCTTAGCCGAAATGCGTCCTCTTTCACTACAAACTTGTTTAGACTGATGTGATTTATCATACTCAAAGACTAACTGATACAAGATTGTTCAAACTGATCTTTTTCAGTATCTTCCTTACGAAAACGTCAAATAAAAGCAGTGAGTTTAAATTAAGGATGAACCGAATTCATGCTTTTGACCTTCAATCTATAAAGCCACAAGCGATATGTAAGGGGGGTACTAGAAGCATGGCTAATGTCGATAACTTCCATATTCTAAAAGGTATGGCGCTCTACTTCCTTGAATTAGACAAGGGAGGGGTGAGAGAACCTCACTGGCATCCAAATGCATCTGAACTTGGCTACTGCTTAGCGGGTAAAGCACTTATGACGATCTTTAGTCCTGGTGCTTCGCACGATACATTTACTGTAGATCCGGGTGAAATTGTCTTTGTACCTAAAGGCTATCTTCATCATATTGAGAATATCTGCGAAGGCCAGACTAAATTTGCCATTGCTTTTAACCATGAGAGACCTGAAGATATTGGTATATCTGGTTCATTGGGCTCAGTACCTGACCATGTCCTCGATACTACGTTTGTAAATCCAGCGAAACTTTTCAGTCGCTTCAAGAGAGCTCCTGAAGATGTTTTGATTGCTTCCAGATCCTCTCCTGCTAAATTAGGCGGTAATGGGAAAACTCCAAATTATCATAAATTCAACCTCAAAGGCATTCAGCCCATGATACAAAGCAAAGGTGGGACTGTCTCACTTGGAGATGCGAATAGCTTCCGAATCCTTAATGGACTTGCTTGCTACCTTCTAACCTTGAGACGCAAAGGTGTTCGGGAACCTCATTGGCACCCGAACGCAGCTGAACTAGATTATGTCATAAACGGGAGGGCCCGCATGACCATATTTAGTCCCGGTAATAACGTAGATACTTTTGAAGTAGGCCCTGGCGAGATTGTTTTTATTCCTCCAGCTTACTTTCATTATATAGAGAATATTAGTGAGGATAATATGCAATTTGCAATCTTCTTTAACCATGAGAGACCCGAAGACATCGGTATCTCGGGTTCCCTCGGTGCATATTCAAATGACGTACTAGCCGCTGTTTTGGGAATTGAATCAAAGATTTTGGATAGCCTACCAAAGTATCAGGAAGATCTCTTTGTCGTTGCTGGAGCTGCGTAGACAAGAATATGTAAATTTATACGGTTATTAGAATTTAGAATTTACAATTGTTTATTTTTGTTTTTATTGATTATGGGTACTAATTGACTTTCATCGATAAAACAGAAAATGCTTTCATTACCTATCCTTGTTTCTTTTTTCATCATCATTGTCATCAAGATAGTATAACAAACACAGATTATTGTAATAATCCCTAGAAGAATTTCAGAATGATTCTTGACTATGAGCAAATTCGAACTTTAAGATAAGACGCATACTACCCACGGCTTATTGTCTTTCGAAAGCACTTACAAAAACAACACTTGCCCTTGATTGATCTGACTTATTTTGAGGAAGAGTGGTTGAATCTATATTAAATAGTGCAAACGAGCCATATTAGATCAATAGTGATAATACAACAATGTGATAGCTGTAGTAAGAAAGGAAAAAATGTTTATTGCAATAATTGCATTAAAGAAGCTGATTATTTCGACATCTACAAATATTACGGTGACAATAACCGATTTGATAAAGGTGAGTCAGTGGGTAGAATCAAAGCTTATACTTGGCATGATGCAATAGAATACATTAAGAATAACCTATTTCACAATCGAAGCAACAATCTCAACATAAATTGTGAAAAAGACTTTGCCTATCTGGAAGAAAAAACCGAACCCTACATTATAGATAATAATACTAAAGAGGAAAGCCTAGGATATAAAATACATTTGAATAAAAAGGGAAGCGAATCAGAATCCTTTTCACTTAGAGCTGAAAACTTTTGGGATTTGACTATTGCACCTATTACTAACAGTAATAATTCTGGTGACGTAGCTCATACCTGAAGATAATCTAGAATCTCCTTCTATATATGGGGAGAAGCTTACAGGGAACGTAGAAGGGAAGTTGAAAGCAGCAAAAACACAATTAAAACAAAAAATTGTGGAAGGTTTATAGCGCTATTCTCATATAGTATAGACAGATAAATCAGCATTTGGTTTCGATAGAAGATCAACATCAATATCAAGCTAGACTAGCAGACTTAAAGGACTTTAATGAGGTCTTTGAGCTGGTCAAGGAGTCAGTTAATACTAAATTTAGTATGCATAGAGCGGGATTAAGCTTGATACTTCAGGGATTGCCAAGTAGTCTTGGAGCATATCATATTCTTGGCTCTAATGTAATTGTTATGAATCGCGCTATCCTGAGTATCATAAAAGCATACAAAT
>DATDLD010000119.1:0-5501 GCA_036519475.1 Candidatus Nitrosopolaris sp.
TCGCCTATTGCAGTTGCATATCTCCATACTTGAGTTTTTTCGTCAACAAAAAATTCTGCGCTAATTTTCTTTAGTGCACGAATTTCTTGTAGTAGACCAGGCTTTTCAGAATTAATTGAAAAATTCTTTTTACAGAATTGACATTTACCGTCTAAAGTAGTAGATACATTATTGACAGCAATAATTGGGTAGGCACAACAAGCCAATGGCCGTTTTTCATAAATTTGGCATGTATAGCCGCCGTGTGGAGATCTCTGTGAACTTTTGGTATCGAGGAATGGACATAGACTACCGTCTAAATTTTTACCCATCATTTGATAAGCTATTACTCTCTTAGGGCCATTGCCGTGTTTATTCATTCCAACCCCCAATCTTGGAAGGATTCTTAGACGGATCCCCATTTTTTTTGCCTGTATCTCCATACCCAATTTTTCTTCAGGCAGGAGTAGAACGCCGATTTTGCCATATTTAATTGACGGAAAGTACTCACGATTAATACAACAATCAGAACATCCTTCTATACAACTAAACTTGGTGAGAATGAGGAACACCTGTATTCCTTTCGATGCATTCCCTCTCAATACTGCCTGGGGCTAGATCGGAGAGTTTCAAAAATTGTATGTCGTAGACTGATTTAGACGCTTTCAATAACTCTAGATCGAGTATATTAGCTTCATTATTAGTATTTGTCTTTTCCTTGTAAATTCCAAACCTTAGGATGGCCTTTTTTTCAACACCATTCTTGAACCGAATGTAATTTTCAGATAACTGTAGCTTCTTGGTAAATCCAATGTAATCATCGTTGTATTCTGAGATACAATAGGCTATGAACCAATAAATACTGGCTTTTTCAATAAAACGAAGTTTGATTTCATCGTCTGGCCAACTGTCAATACTTTTCATCCATAATTTGTGTGCGTATGACTTAATCCTAAAGAGAGGAAAAACGTTCATGTACACATCGTGGTATCGGTACCCCACGCCAAGGAATTCTTCAAACCAGGTTATAGGTTTGTCTAACACGATCATCAGTCGACATATTACCCTGAAATCTAGCGATTTATGTCTTTTTCTAAAGCGATTATATTGTCAAGGGACACATTTAGTCTCGACGCACGGATTAAGTTGGCAACTATTTTACCTCGTATTCGATCAGCGAATCTGTAATGAGAACCTACACCAGTCAGCGGAGTTACAGTGAGTGTCATTATACTCTGGGTCATATTTTTTCTGAACGTAGAAAAGGTTATTGTTTAGAGCTTATCTCATGCTAGTCACTCAGCATCAAATAGATTATCAAAAGTATTCTCTATAGATTTATTTGAGTATCATCTTCTTTTTGTACTGCCTCGATATGGCATTCATGACCTCTGTGTTCTCTGTCGAGCATTCTAGATTCTGCCTCTGAAATAGGAAACTGGCCTTCATTGAGATATAATTCACCTTTTTTTTCCAAAATGACTTTTCCACAATTGTCACATATCAATTGCTGTACTATCATTCCTCTGGAAATATTGTTCTTAATAATATATTTACTATTCTATAATGGCGCCTAAGATTTGATCAAAACACGAGCTGTAAGGGAGGACCAATCCGTATCTCAAATTCTATCGCTATTAGCAGAATTAACTTCGTTCTAAAAATGTTTATCTATTAGGTCAAAAAATGCATTAAAGAGACTAGACGCGCTATGACAATTTATCTGAAAGGAATTTTAATAATGAATGCAGAGCCGATATGACGCGATTTTAGAAAGAAATTCCCTTCCTTAGCAAGGAAAATTAAAAACTCTGATTGTGTTGGATTATCCCTCATGTCTCTTCAGATAGTCATCGAATCAAATGTCGTAGCGTCTCAAAAGAGATCATTTTTGTCGTGAGATCGATAGGTGGGGTTTTTTGGGCTTCAAGGTATAGTTAGGCTTGTATATGACAATACATTTAGTCGTTAAAGCAGAATTTTTGATATTAATCGACTCTGGAGCGGCGGATTAGTGTCGTGAACTCGACGTGGCATCTCTAATTGGGATCTCCTAATTCCGTATTTATTATTTGAACTTTAACCTTTTTAGATGGCAATCAGGTAAAACTATCACGATGGTTACAAATCACTTCTACAATCGAGATATTGTTTCAATCAAGGATTTCTCCAAACAAGATCTCGAATTTGTCTTCTCTGTGACTGACAAAATTAGTCTTCTAACACCTATAGAAAAAAGTGAGTTTGGTAAGGGTAGGACATTAGGCTACATTTTTTACGAACCCAGCACTAGAACGAGAATGAGTTTTGAGGCAGCCATGGCATCGATAGGTGGAAGTTCGATTGGGATTTTTGACCCCAAATCTTCTTCCATTGAAAAAGGTGAAAGTCTAGCCGATACCATAAGAATAATGGATCTCTATTCCGATGTAATCGTTTTACGTCACCCTTTGGATGGTTCTAGCAGATTTGCTAGTGAATTATGTAAAAATCCAATGATTAATGCAGGGAGTGGGACAGAGGAACATCCTACGCAAGCCATGCTTGATCTCTATACAATAATAAAGGAGAAAAAGAAAATTGATGGACTCACCGTAGGTATTGTAGGGGACCTCAAGTATGGAAGGACTGTGTATTCACTGTTATATGGTCTTGCAAATTACGACGTTGACATCCATTTGATCTCACCCCCTTCATTGCGAATTAGAAAAGAATCTATCTATGGTATGGATGGTAAATCCAATATATCTGAGCATAGCATGATCGAGGATGATGATATTTTAGGTAAACTCGATGTAATCTACATGACTAGGATACAAAGAGAACGGTTTCCGGATATACAAGAATATGAGAAAGTAAAAGGAACATATACGATCGACGTTAATATTCTTCAAAAAGCAAAATCCGATGTGTCAATTATGCATCCAATGCCAAGAATGGAGGAGATTTCGCACTCAATGGATGATACAGGAAATGCTGTTTACTTCAAGCAGGCAGCCTATGGAAAGGAATTACGAGCAGCATTATTAGCTTTAGTTTTAAACGAAAATCCAATATGAAGATGATTCTATAAATCTAGCGAGTGCGCATGTGAAATCTTGATTTTTATCTTTTCCCAATAATATTGAATTATGTCCATAATCGACTTAACCTATTAGACTGAAAGGCTAAACCAATATCACTTGTCTAGGTCTTTTGTTTCTATATCCATTTTCACTTAGAACGGATCAATTGATTCATAGATTAAGCACAATAACAGATCAATTGCTGTATCCGGAGTTAAGGTGGAGTTGTCGATTGCAACCTAGAGCCAGATCTTTTATTGCCTAGCAGTTAATTGTAAATCGAAAAACTGTTGTGTATCCTATTCAATAAAACTCTTAGAAGTGATTCGAAAGGACAAAACCTCTTCAGATTAGTAGGCTTCAGCTTGGATTAAGAATTGAATACGGAATCGAAGATCTTATGTGGAAAACTTTATAGAAAGCTTTTCCCCCTAGGCATGGATGATGTTTAAGGATGCACCTAAACTATCGCTGATAATTGCAATATCGTATCTAGTCATTTTCTTTGCTTTGGGATCGGGATTATTTAACTCTATACTCGAAGGACCAGGCCGTAGTGCTAGGACATTCATTGTCCCTTCAAGATCTGTCCAAACTATCGGAGAAACTATTGTCACAACAATGATTCTCTTTATAGGAATGACCGGCGTTTTTCTGCTTTACAAATCAGGAAAAGTAACTTCTTCCAAAACTCAAGGTGGATTGCTAGCTGCAGGCTTTACTATCATAGGGATTGCCTTGGTCTTGGGATTTAGACTGGTTGACATTAAAGCTTAACCGTTTGCCCTTTGAAGACAATACTTTGAGGAGCGTGATTAGGATGTTTGAGTATTTCTACAGCGATATCATCGTTAATTACCTCTACATTTAGCTTAACCAAACTTTTTCTGTCTAAAATTCGTTTGCTCGCTGCGGATTGATACCATTCTCTTCCGTTTCGCAAGCGGATTAGACTCGTAACGAGAACAGGAACTTGCAAACAAACACCATGTTTTACCAATAACATAAGAAAAACTGAAAGAAGATGATTTAAGTTAGAAATGCCGTATCCTGTCTCGATATTTAGATTCTTGTAGTACATATTGTAGAAGCTGTTCACAGAATCAAAGATAACTATTGATGATTTGAACATAGAACGGATAACATTTTTTAGAATGGTTTCGAAATTCCCTTCAGTGGGAAGATAACAATCAACGAAGCGGTGGTTGCTCTTTTTTAATAACAAGCCTGACCTTATGTACGCTGTAAAGGTTGTATCCATATCAATATAGATAGAGCTTCTTTGTTTATCGCTGAGGTTAGACACTAGCATCATATTAAAGCAAAGCTTCGCGTATGGATTGGTGAATGTAAGCCAGTTCAATCCTTCGGTGCTGAGAATATCATTATACGTGAGCATACAATCTATACATTCTTAAGAGCAGGATATAATGAATCTTGATAGTTACAAATTCGGAATTGTACGTAGAGAATGAAATATACACGAATAAGCCGTTGCTTCAACTACTATCTCTACAATAAAGGCAATGACTGATTTTTTATTAAAATTTGCAATAATGGGTCCGACTTCTAAATCATTTCTGGAGATATTTCTTCGGTGCAAGAACCTCGCAATAGAATTACTATTTGATAAACTGTGATCCTGAGGAAAATGTGTTTTTATCCAGTACCACTGGCTGAATTAATTACGTCTGTGATTGCATCCGAGGAGGGAAAAACGGTTTTGTTATAATCAGAGATGATGCTCAGAATCACTATTCAATTATGGCCTTGGTTGCAATTATTAAAAAAAGAATTTAAGGCTTCGGCAGCTAAGAATCGATGAGAACCCATGTCTCGAAAGCTTCGAGGCATTGGAAAGACTATTACAGAAATTCAGTAAGAGTCATAAAAGTCATGTAAAGAATAGGAATAAAAAAATAACGCTGGTGGAAAAGATAGCTAAAATTGCAAAGCAAAGCAAGATAACGTGTTAGATTGAATAGATCCCGCACAGAAAGCAGAAGCCATTGAAGTAGATGTAAAAAAGATTAGCCGCGACTCATAATTATTGGATTTGTGGAATATTTGATTGTAATAAGAAAACGAATGAAATTGGATGAGAATTGGAGAGAATTCGCTACTAAATCATCAGATAAACAGATTATTGCACACCTGACCCGCCTGAAAGATATCAAGCCAGTTTAAGGAACTACCATGGTGTCGCGGGTTTAGAATCGTCGTTCAAGTAGATCTTTCGTATTGGAATATGAAACATTAGGAACAGGAATATAGATTTAACTAGGGTGCTATTCGAGAATTCATGATATATCCGGCCCAGGAGACGAAAATTCAAGAGGTTCAATCGTTTTTTTCTAGACTACGTTCAAAGCGAAAAGTAATTGGTGATGATCTTGAAACCAATAATGTCGTGCATGTGCAATAGATGTAGGTGATGGAAGAAAGTATTTAGAATAT
>DATDLD010000120.1:0-6213 GCA_036519475.1 Candidatus Nitrosopolaris sp.
CAGAATGTCATTTTCTCTAAGTATTTCCTCTATGACAAAACGAGAATAATTCCATTCTGCAAACCTTCTAGATAACGATGCAACTCTCTGGATATCCTCTCTCATTGTTCCTGTGAAGTTAGCGCGATCTTTTGCACTGAAAGATAAATCTGACTGTAACGGAAGATACTTATTCCACTTGTCTTTTACAGGAAATACTATTGTGTCATAATCTATTTCTTTATTTCTAAGTGTAGAAAAGGTGGCTGAAAAGAATTCTAACTTATTGGGCAAGACCTTTTGTATTATCCGTTTCTTTCCGCTGAAAATATTAAAATAAATTCTGTTTAACTGAATAGAAAAATTTGGTGCTCCTATCAGTTCCTGATTGCCTCCATCTAAAAAGACCATATTTCTTATGGATGTGTTATCTCCCTTTATTTGGTGGAACTTATCTATTGTAAATGGAAAGACTTTGTAACCGATTCTGTCAAAATAGGGTCCACCCAGATCCCGTTCATCAATACCCTCGTTCAATTCAGTTATTAACTTGCTAATTATATCGTTAAGCATTAAGCATTAACCTCAAACGCGGTAGGAGATTAAAACTCACCATATAAAAAATCAATCGTTTCTTGTTACAGTGCGAGCCAACAAATGGTTGACCTACACTGGGATGTTCAGCATTCGCATCACTTTCAGTCATAGTCTTACCTCATACTGTTCAGGCACCAAAGATTTAAGTATTATCAGCTGAGTTCTGATACTAATATGACTAGCCTTACACTTAACTCTACTGAGACAATGCTAAGAATTCATATTGCTCCTGTAGGATTCGAGCAGGATCGCATAGTCCTTCCAGCGGAAAATATGAAAGCAGACAGAATATGGCTTATAGTTCACGATGATCCTAAAGATGACAAAGGCAGTTCATTTCCGGTGTCAATAGCAACCGAACTCAAGAAGAGCCTCATCGAATACAGATTTGAGAAGGCTGACCGAACAGATTTATTTGATACTCTAAGGGCCTTAAGAACTATAGTTCTTACTGAAATAAAAAATGCTATTTATGTGAACGTCTCAGTAGGAAGCAAAATTCAGGCTATTGCTTCAATGATGATATGTATGATGTTCAAAGATACAGCAATGATAAAACCCTATTATGCAGTACCTGAAAAGTACACAACCGTTCCAAAGAAGCAGGAGACTGAGGGTTTGAAGGAAATTGTTACACTACCAGAATACAAAATAGAAACACCTAGCGATAATCTGATTGAATCTCTAGCTATTATAAACCAGAAGGGAAAAGGTGGAAAGATCTCGAAAAAAGAATTAAAAGATCGAGCTTTAGAACAAGAGCTTATCCACGTTGAGGAGAAGTCTGAACATGCTGAGCAAGCTGGGTATATGTCATTGAATAAGAATATAATTGAACCATTATTATTGAAGTGGAAGTTCATCTTGATTGAAAAGCAAGGTTCACGTCATATGATATCCCTGACAAAGGATGGTCAAAATGCATTAAAGTTTCTACACGGTAACAATAATTGATGGGGATAGCCCATTACCCAAGAACGCTAGGCACGAGAGAAAGCGAACTAACTGCAAATAATCTGTCACGTTTTATTATAAGTGCTGCGATAGCCGTTATCAAAGTGGTAAACTAAATGAAAATGTTGCTCCCTTTCCGTCAGCGTTATTGTCAGCCCATATATTGCCATTGTGAGCTTCGATTATGTTTTTTGAAATATACAATCCTAATCCTGTGCCGCTGTCAGAGGTTGTAGAAAACTTTGAAAATAGCCTAGGTTTAATTTCTGGATCAATGCCAGTTCCGCTATCTTTTATTCTTACTATTACCAAGCGCCCATTATCATCATTACTATCGTTATTGTTTTTAATAATCTCCGCAGTAATTGTTATATCACCTCTTTGAGTAAATTTGACAGAATTGGATATTAAATTAGAAATAACTTGGTATATTCTTGTCCTATCTCCTTCAACAAAAAAAGGATACTCTGGTTCAACAAACGATATCTTCACATCATATTTATCTTTGATCTGGCTTGTTATATCCTTAACAACGCTATCTATGTTTTCTCCTAAATCAAAGCGTTCTCGATTCAGTTTTAACGCGTGACTTTCAATTTTTGCGATATCTAGTATGTCTTCTGAAAGTCGTTGTAGTCTTTCTGCATTTCTTTTAATCACTTGAAGTATTTCCTTATGATGTTCCCTATCTACATTCTTAGAAAGAAGGATGTCAGATAAACCTAATATTGGTTGAATTGGTGTTCTTAATTCGTGCGCGGCCACATTGATAAACTCCTTTTGTGAGATATCCTGTGCTTTCAATCGTTCTATGAGAACTTCTTGTTGCGTATTTGATTTCTTCAGTTGTTCGTAAAGATCAAGTTGAGTCCATAGGGATTCAAATATCGAAACATAAGATAATACTGTAGATTTACTATTAGAATATGAAGTCAATCCCATTGCCTTCTCAGAAGTAGATTTGGTATCATCCTTTACTTCGACAGATAAAGAGTATTTTCTATCAACTATTAAGATCGAAACTTTGGTCTGCAATTGAGGTTCAATAAATCGAATTTTTATCTTATTGCTATTATTGTTGTTGTTCTTACTAGCTAGGTTTTCAACGTGCTTGGTAGTGTTGCTGCTGTCATAGGCAACATCATCCCTATCATTGTTAGCCGTAGTCTCTTTTTTTATTCCTCCTGCCAGTTCTTCAGCTAGCTTTTTTATCCTTTCATCGAATGGTGTAAGAATTCTAACTTTTATTCCGCGTATACTTGCTGCTTCCTTCAACGATTCGATCGCTCCTGCTCTTTTCTGACGTTCAAAAGCATTAGAAGTTGAAAATATTGTGAGAATTTCTTTACTTGCTTGTTTTATAAGATCGAATGCAATTTTTTGCACTTCATAAGGATCTCTAATTGTCTCTATAAAATCTGGTTTTATCCCTTCTTCTAATTCTCTAATCCTGTCATCGGCAGGTATTGCCTTATTCCAAAACGTATCAAAGATATACTGACCCTGTTTTACGACTTCTTCTGCACTACTATAAAAGACTTGAGTGAGTAGCTGCTTCCATCTAAGGGTCGTTGTAGACATGTATTCCGATTCGCTTACTGCTATTCCACCAATCAATCCTTCTAGGTGGCGAAGTTCGGTAACAATATTTACAAGGCCCTTACAATAATGAAGATTTTCATTTGTTATTTCTGTAATTAATCTTATCCTGCCACCACGTCTTATAACATCAATATAATTATTCTTGTATACATCAAATTCCATTATTATGGAGGGACCATTCTTCTCCCCAAAAAGATCCATACTTACTTTCACGTTTTGCATAAACTGTACTCCTCTTGCTACCGCGCTCTCCGCACCATAGAGTAATTCTGTTTTCTCTTCTGCTGCTGAGTATTCGTCTTCGGATTGAGATGGTGATGAGGAAGACGCGGACGATGATGGAGTTGTCGAAGTCATTGGCTGTTACTGAAGAAGATTCTAAGCTTGGCGTCATATAAAAATATAAACATAGCATCATACGATTCTTCTTGCATCGCTAATTTGACTTACTAGCTCCGATTTTAGAACGTCGGATACATATCGTTTCTAATTTGAAATCTTCTATGTGTTAGATATCCATCAACCTTAGTATTAACATATATTCTCGTATTCTTGAGTCTTTTCGTGACTAGGGACGCTATTTATTTAGCCCTTAAATATTGGGTTCTCTGACGTAGAGACAGGCTTAGATCTATTAACTTGAGACAACTAGATTATGAGAACTAGCTGCTCATACAAGATATTGGCTCGGGAATAGATATCATCAAAAGCAGGAAATCGACATTTTTTTAATGAGACTTGATCTGTCATATATGTATTGTCAATGTGGATAGAGAAATAAGGACAAAGAATTATTTGACCACAGATTGTTATGATTTTATTGCCTTTGATATTCTTCCTTACTGACTTTATCTTTGGCTAATCTGCTTCTAACTCTCTTCGCTGTATTGACGGCAGAATTCATATTATGGCCACCACCAGCTCTATTACTCTGTGGATAGTCTGCTCGAGTAATTGTAGTTCTCTTCATGTCGAATCCTAAATGTCTTATTTCATTAAGAAAGGTCTATTCCTTCTTAATATCAACAATACTGCTTTTGCCAATACGATATAGACCTCTTACAAGCTTGTTTTTATCCTTAGCAAAGGAAGCTGGGACATGTAACACCAACATAAAACCTTTGGTCGCAAACATATTCTTCCAATCGGCTGGATATGGTAGATGAATCGGAGTAAAATCGAGAGGTATTAATTCATGGGGAGCTCTTTTCTGTGGATCTTTATTCTTCCACAAGTAGCCTACATACCCCGGACTTGAGTCTAGCGGATTTTTCTTTCTAGGCTGATTACGTTTTCCAATATGGACGGATCATGTATACTACCAACAATTACAAAGGTAGTTCCCCCATACTTTTTTGCTGCTAGTGTGTAGCATTCTTTTTCTCTTTGGCTTAACTGTCTCTTCCTGAAGAATCCAGTTATATGTACTTGGATAATTGTCTTATCAGGCTTACATCCAAACAACTTTAGATATTCGTGAATTTCGTTTCTTCTATTGGCGAATACTTGATAGAAATTATACTTTCTGTTTTACGAATTGTTTGTATATTATGTTGCGGCCTTCTCCTGTTGTTTTGATTATTATTTGGAGTAGACATAAGAGCAATAATCTTGTAGTCTGTATTCTATATGTGACTTCACATATCACTATCGCAGAAATTTGAAAAATTAAAGATTGAAGTACATCTGTAAAACGTCAAGTAAAAACTTGAGTATATATTCCTAGAAGGCTCAAGAAGAACTTCAAAGTGATGCCTTTATATCATATCTTTCATATTTTTAGTGTCTTGCCTAACACAAAATCAAGAGCACGGGGAACTAGAATAGGAGATAAACAGTTGTCTGCTAGAACAAAAAAGCAAATAGATTCTTTACCTGTACATGCGCAGCATATATACACAAAGGCACATGCCAGTGCTGTCGAACAGTATCAAGATCCTGAAAAAAGGCGTGGAGGTAAAAAACAAAGCGCAGAAGAAGTAGCGCATAAGGTAGCATGGGCTGCTGTTAAAAAAGCGTACACGAAAGAAGGTAATAAATGGGTAAAAAAAGAAGAATATTAAAGAGCAATTTTTAGCGAATTGTTATCACGGCACAATTGAAGAGTTATCACTATTATTATGAACTGACCCATAGTATTCCATTATCAGGACTAACGATTATTCAGTAGAAGATGTAATAAGTTGCAAGCAAACAGACTCGTCACACGACAAACTCGATATTATAGCAAGCAAAACCCTGCAATGAATATAGAGAACGAGAAATGACAGTAATAAGAACAACACAAATCCATAACATAATATTAAGTATTCTAAGCTTAGTTTCTATACTTATTTTAACGCCTAATATGTTATTAATTTGGATATATGTTGATATACAATGCAGTGCCTATAGTAGATGGTAGTGAAAAAAGAATATGGATGGCAGTCTTAAACCAGTAATAAAAAGACAGCTATTATTTATGGGAATGAGCCTTGGCATTTATTTAGTGGTTACCTACTTCTTTGGTTTTTTGGCGGGTTTTATAGCAAACACTGCAGTCCTTGTCGCAGTAATGTTTCTTATCAGAAAGAAGCAGCCTAATGCATTAAGACTGTTTGGCTTTAGCAACGAAAGCACATATAGTAATCAGGAAATAAGACTTAAGTATAGTTGCTTGTCATGTGGTGCTGAGGTCAAAGGATTAGAATGCGATAGATGCGGATCGAAAATGAAAAAACCACGCTTCTGAGGATCAAGTTCATACTAATATATCGTGAGAATATTCTAGAATGAGAGTATGATATCAAAATTTGATTTATTTACCGCTACTTGTTTACGTCTCTGATTAGCAGCTTGTAAAGATTGTCCGGAACAAATCCAGAAGATTTTGGCATTTAGGCGTTATTCATGGCAAATTCCATAAAGATCAAATCGTTGAAGGAACAGACAGAGGAATCAGATGGTTTCAGAATCCTAATAGCTCGCTATAGACCAAGGTATCTCCCAAAATATAAAGAGAACTGGGAACAATGGTGGAAAGACCTAGCTCCGAGTAGATGTTTGTGGAAAGATTATCTTAAAGACAAAAAGATAGACTGG
>DATDLD010000121.1:0-2368 GCA_036519475.1 Candidatus Nitrosopolaris sp.
ACAAACAACTTAAATGAATTTGCATCTGGAATAACTGGGATAAATCCCTTTTATGGGTCTACTAAAAATCCCTGGAATATTTCAAAGATATCAGGAGGATCAAGTGGAGGTTCTGCTGTTGCAGTCACGACAGGGATGGTACCTATGTCTTTAGGGACAGATACCGGTGGATCGATAAGGGTCCCGTCTTCATTTTGTGGTGTGGTTGGTCTAAAACCGACTTATGGAAGGATAAGCAGGTATGGCGTCGTGCCTTTGGCACCTAGCTTAGATCATGTTGGGTGTATTGCCAGAAGTGCATGGGATATAGCAGCGATATTAGAGTATATCGCAGGTTGGGATCCATTAGACCCAGCATGCAAAAATAAGAAAGTGCCTCATTATACAAAAATTGTTGAAGAATCGATAACAACAGTTGGAAAGAAAAAGTCTATTGGAGTACCGAAGGATATTTTTCTAGATCATCTACAGCCAGAGATAGAGCATCAATTTCATAGTTTTCTCAATACTTTAAGGTCGATGGATGTCGCTGTTGATGACGATCTACATTTATGTAAAAGTAATACTGAGAGATATTACGAGACGTGGCGAGATATTAGGCTCGCAGAAGCAACGGAGATACATTTGGAATCATTTGTTTTCAAATCAAGGCCAGAAGATTACAGTGAAGAGCTAAGAAAGATGCTACAACAAGGAACAGAGATATCTGCAGTCAATTATATAAAGGCTGTAAACAAGACAATTGAAATAAGAAATGAGTTTTTGAGAATATTAGATAAGGAAGTTGATGCGATCGTTGTGCCAACTACTGCTATTGTAGCTCCTGGATTTGAGGATGCTAAGGAAATTGATTATCCTAATAATAAACTAACAGCCAAGTCCCTCGCCACAAACAGCAGTGAAGACAAAGCTTTAGGAATTCGTGAGGCCTTACTTAGAAATAATATAATATTTAACAGTACAGGTCTACCTTCAGTCAGTATTCCAATTGGATTAACTAGAGACAATACGCCAATAGGTGTGCAAATAATAGGAGCTCCCTTTAAGGAAGCTGAGATTCTCTCAATAGCCTATAATTATGAATCCCAAAACGATAGCTTGAACAAATTCATACCGCCTTCTCTATCTATTGACGATAACAATTGAAGAGTATAGTACAAGAGATGGTAGTCCAGTTTTGGTTATTCAATGGAGACGATAAAAATATTAACATTGTAATGAAACGCCTTGAGGAAGTACTTGTGTCGTGAGACTCAATTTTTATTGTATACCAGATATGAAGCAGGATATTTCTTTCTCTCAGGTAAGAAAGGTAAAACAAAAGAATAAAGAAGCGTATTTTGATTTGATTTAACATTTGAGAACTCAAAAAAGTAAACTTGTAGGAATGTGGAATTGTTTATTTAATAATAATAATCACAATGATCTGATATTTAGAATGAATATAAGGGATAACCTTTTCTTAGCGTCGTGTTTGACGCTAGATGCTGTTATTTTATCTAATATATTCCTCTTCAGCTTCCCTAATCAGACCGGATATACTTCTACTATTGTTGCTGTTAATAAAGACAAACTCGTTGAAGTCTGTTAAAGAATTTTCAGGGCTTGCAACAGATCCTTTGACGCCTAGCATTGGAATGAGAATCGTAGTAAATACTGATGAATACATGTTATAAAAATTCAAATTTAGAGTTTCCTAGCTTCGAGAAAAGTGAAGTCTCCTTTTTCCTCGTCTGCATATTTTTGGAATCCCTCTTCCTCTAGGATTTTTCTCAATTTGTACAATCTTCCACTTAGCGACCTTGTCGTCTCCGCAATAAAAAGCAGTCCATTCTTCGCAAGGCATCTTTTTGCTTCTGTAATATACTCGGGCCAATTTTCTTCCATTAGCGACAGACTAAACACCGCAATTTGCTGAAACGTATATAGAAGACTATATAATGACATGTCGACTACAAAAATACCATTGGTAATCACTACAAATATCATTAACAATAAAACTTATTTGATGACGTTTATTGCTTGGGCCATAATAATTACCGATGTAATCTTTGGCACCTTTCTTGACGTTTTGGGAAAGCCTCTTAATTCTTCTTTTGGTGTAATATTATTTATAACAATGAGTATCACTGTATTTTTTGCAGGTCTGTATGCCCTTAGACATTATATGGTTGCATTGCGCAAAGTCCTTGAGGCTCCTTCGTTTTTTAATAGGCTGTACAAGGCAACACCTATTTTTCTTTATGCACTTTTAGTCATCTTTGGAGCTATCATTGTTGAAATGGTGTTATTTTCACAATATAGCACTTACCTGCTGATTCTAATTCTCTTAATAAGTGCAGTAGCCATCTTGTTCTTTGGTTTTCGC
>DATDLD010000122.1:0-4541 GCA_036519475.1 Candidatus Nitrosopolaris sp.
AGTTTATTCCTTGGAAGGAAGAAAAGAAATGACCTGTCAGAATTGTATCGATGCCATAAATAAAGTGCTTTATGGTGATGAGCAACGGCGTCTTATTTATTTTAGTGTAGGAGAAGCAGACATGGTTATGATAGGTTGTGAAAAACATGCTGAGATCGCATTAAAAAGATACAGACTAGGCAAGGACTTGGAACGTCAGCATGGAGGCGAGGAAAAGAAATAACTCATAAGGCATGAATAATAATATTGGAATTTCTATCTAATACTATCTCTATTCCTCGATTCCATGATCGCATAAATGGTAAATGGTATGCTAATTATAACAAATGTCTAGATTTTGCTAGTGAGTTAATATATGTATCGTCAATTCAATAACATTTATTGCTGTGAAAATCGATAGTTTAACATTATCATTAATCTTATTCAATCATAGTATTAGACTTTTTTTGCTGCATCAATCATGCCGTGTAGATGCGCGGCTGCCTGTTCAATATCATTATATTTATATTGTCCGGCTCTGTTCTCTGCGGCAAGCACTCCTCAGCGATGTACTTTGGCAAAATCACTATAAGGGAATTTATATCGTCCTTTGGTATCTTCATTTTCATCTGTGTCGACTCCCAAATACCACTTCCCATATTGCTCAAAACCATACTCTTCAATATACTCGTTCTCTTCTTGTGCAGACGGTTGATGCTCGCTCCACATATCTTACTCATCAAATACATAGCTTCCTTTTTCTATCAATCGTTTCGCATGCTCAAATGCACTTTTATTCAATATTACTGCCATATGTTCACCTCCTTTCATTCCATTCCGGGATTATACTCTTCATTCATTCGGCTATTCTCTACTATATCATGATGACAATGTTGCTTAAAGACTTCTCTATTGTCATTCTCATCTATCTGCATTGCCATCTTTACGTTTGATAGCTTCATCGTTAGACCATTAATTTAACCGTCGGCTGCGCTCTAATGTAATGAAAAGCGAATTTGATGGTATTCGCATTCAGTCGCTGTGTATCCTGCTACGTCAGCAGCAAGTATTTGTCACCCTTTTGTGCTTTTCCTTTCTTAACTTCGTTTAGCACCTCGTATAGATACTGGGCAAAAAACTAGACGTTAAAGAAATTGTTGAATCGGAGTTACCAAGTACAGGTATTTCCATCTATGCAGCAAAGAAGGTATTCAGAGGAGGGAGGAATAATTCCAGAATCATAAAAAAATGTTAATTAAATCTAAATCGGTATATACCAGATAGGATACCAATTACACACATTTTTTTCAAATGGCAGCTCATCTACCAATACTGACATTATTTTCATCTCTTCATTATGATCCCTTCGTTTTTGTTGTTCACTGACAGGAACAAAAGGGTAAAACTTTTCAAGTCTATAGTTGTAAATTAAATAATAGGCGATGTCGCCGTGATTAAAGTCAAAAACTGACGCAAGTAGTTCATCTGAAAAGCCTTTTTCATCTATGATATCACCTATAGATGTAATAGCTGCTACGCTATCTTCGATTGTTTCGCTCAGGATTACAATCCACATGTAATCATAGGGGTCAATGACTGTACGGAATGAGAGATCAAAATCTGCTTTGGCAGCATCAAGGAAATCCTCAATTTCTTGCTTCATTTCATTGAATTGAGATGTTTTTACCTTTTTAATACAAACTGCAGATCTACCTGTGGTGTTTAAACCAAGTTTAGTTTCTAAAGTTATGTAAGCTGATGAAAGTGAATTAATTGCCTCAGAATCTGTTTTCGGCTTGTCACCACCACTAATACCTTTCCGCAACCTTCTGAAGAAGCCCATCTCATACAGACCCTCCTGGTTGAATGATAAATTACCTTCCTATCTGCAAATGGATCAGCAACGTATAAACTTTTAAAGTAAGCTGCCTTCTATTCAGACATCTAATGGAATTACCACGAAATGATCCATGTATTTCAATTGCAATAAGCGTGGATCTGTGATTGGTCCATCTCTGTAGGCAATACTTCATTTTGTCATGAATTTGTTGCAGATGGTGATTGTCTTTGAAGTAATGTTGATCTATTTCCTTAAGCAGCTGAATTACATCATCGACTCCAACGAATTTTCGAACCACCTTCCTTGCCGTCATAAAAGGACATGATAACCGCAAGAATAGTAGAGCATTTTTTACATATTATATTTGCATTTCTAGAATACATAAAAGCAGCAGTACTATTCAAACTGTTTTTAGCAAGAAAGACAAGAAGAATGAAGCTATTATCCTGAATTTTCAGTACTATCACTACATTGAAATCTTCTTGGAACAGTTGGTATTAAAAGGTCCCTGTACAATGTACTTTGCCCCTGCTGTGAGCGAAAGGTTGCTCAAAAAAAATGAATAAAGCAACCGTTGGAGAGATAATAAAACTATCAGGTAACTCTACCACTAGCAGCGGTACTCCATAGCTCTTTATATTTCAATTCTGGTCACATCCAAAAGATCTCTCGTCAGTCTTTGAAAATTGGATGTTGCTCATTCCCATTCAGTCGAACAGTCTTGTCTAGGACATCTAATAGTTCAACTGTAACAAATACTCTAGATATTATATACTAGAAATTAACGGTTAGTAATTAGTAGGCTTATCTGGATATTGAACGGTACCTATTTCTTCGTTACTAACTATGATAACATTAGCTGTTACTTAAAATCGAAAGTAATATGAAGTAGTAATCTGCATACCTCAGATATATTCACCCTACATATATTCATCGAAATAGTTGTCAGCATTGAAGAGATGTACGAATTACAAAAGACAATCAAAAGGATTAGTTATGGTGGCAGTAATAATAATATCAGTGATGTTTGCAGGAACGATTCTGGCGCCGATTCAGTCATATGCACGTAGCAAAGGCGCCAACTCAAGCCCACAATTCAACAATATCAATGAGAACACAGACCGCAATAGTAGCGACAATAATAACAATCCTGAATCTGCTGACAGTACTCTTAACGAAGGTAGTTTTTTAGACAGCCCGAGTCTTAAACAAGGTATCCATGATGAGATACGTGCGGATCTAAAGAACATGAACCAAAGTATCAGCCAAAAGAACCTCTGTTTTAGATCTAACACTTGCAGACAGTCAGCTGTAGGCCAAAACACAATCGGTGACGATAATTCAGTGACTGGATTTGCTGACCAGAGTCAACAATCTGCCCTCCTACCAACAGCTACTTTGACCGTTACAAAAATAGTAGCAGGTAGGACAACTGCAGTACCTCCTCAGTTTACAATGCATGTAACAGGTAATAATCCAAACCCACCTAACTTCGTAGGTTCATCCACAGGTATTGATGTTACATTAGGTTCAGGCCCATTTAAAGTAACAGAAACTGTACCAGCAGGCAGCTTCTTTACTAATACAACTGCTGGCGATTGCGCTGGTACGATAACAGCAGGACAACACCTAAGTTGCACTATTACTAATACAGCTAAAACTTGCGTAGATTGTTTCACGAGTCTCCTTACAACGGCACAGATAACCGTGCTTCTAAACATGACTGGCACGACGTCAATTGAAGCCGCGTGCACAGCTCTTCATGAAAGTGGCATCTTACTGGATGAATCTGAGTTTAGAGGCGTCCTGGTTAATGAAGTGAGAGTTGACGTAACAACAACTAATGACCTAATAGACTGTCTAAAAGCTGCTGGAATAGTGTTTCGTCCCTGAAAGCATTGATTAATAATATCCTTTGAACATATGCCCGTCCTATTTTTCTTTCTTTCGTCGAAATATTTCTTGTTAATTTTGTAAATTTTACTGCTGTTGTATATTAGCAATCCAAGGAGACTCTGATTTACCGGAAGTCTTGATTTCCCACTTATTTTCCTCTGACAATAATCATGTTCTCTCTCACTCATCCTTCTAATGCTCTATTATTACTCATGATGTGTAAATAAGGCTCAACATTATAACACTCTCATATCCTGAATGTCCTGACTGCATTTATCTTTTGAACTGTATTGTTGGAGTCAATTTCTTGTTATACGGTACAATTATAACGACATGATAGGATACAACTTTTGTAGTACAAGTAAAGTCTAGTTTAGTCAACAGTCGTGTCCGAAAATGCTTAGAAAAATTGGCCTTAATGGCATAATTTATTGCACCTTGATTTTGTTTTATTTGCTCAATACCTTTGATGTCATTGTCTGAAAAGGAATCATTTACTTCTAGCTCTTTGGGGGCAGAAAAGTAGCAATAGATATGAAATCCATTTGTTTTTTTAGGCTATATTTCCTTTTGTGGCTGCTCTTTTAACATTAAATTTTCCGTCTTTAAACACAGGTTCCTCTATTCCCCAACTCCACTTCTTGTAGGGTTTTATCCTGATGTACTTAGCCTGTGGATGATTGGTATTGTTCATATATCCAGATTCTCGAGTAACGATGTCTGCATTTCCGTAAATTCTGATCCCCCTAGGATCCCATGGGTCGACTGTCCTCAGGTCATCAACCACAAAAGCAACTTTATTATTTTTGAGGACATTTTTGTACTT
>DATDLD010000123.1:0-9327 GCA_036519475.1 Candidatus Nitrosopolaris sp.
TCCCTGAAAGTAAAATGAACTTGCAGTTGGCTATCATTTATGAAATGGGTGATCCTAATGTTCACGGTCTCTCATCAACCATGATTATGGCAAAAAAGAGATCTATTATGACTCCCAGAATATCAAAGGTCCAGAATATTCGCAGGAAGCCCAAGTGTACTTTTCCATTGACGATGAGAGCTCTCCCTACAAGGCGTCAAAGGCAGAGGTGGTAGATATAGTGGTTTGAAGTATCTTGTAATGATAACCCACGGGCCAAGATGCTACATGTGAATGCAAGAAATGGTATTCAGAAACCGCTTGAAATCAATCCCAAGTCCTTCTCTACGTGGGGTTTTGGCAAAATGTAAAACGCAAAATAAACTACTCCATGAGTAATGCACAGATGAGATTTAAAAGGCAATTATTGTGCCAGTTCTGGCTTGAATATTGGAAGGATTAGTTCCCACAAATACAAGGTGTCCTATCTTATTTGCTAGATACTGAAAGACTATATTAGTGATAACTGGTCAGCAGTGAATTTCTTTTATTGTCATAATAACTATGTAATTTTATGATACAATATATATCTTTTACATAATATCGTACTGCTTTGACCATTTCTTCATAGTAATTCTATTAGAAGAATCCTGTCAAGGGCACTCATTATTATTGTGTGAAGTCAATTATGCTTTTCATGATGGTCGATTTCGCCTCTGAAGAAATATCATACAGTTCTAACACCTTCGCCGGTTCCTTTATCAGTATATTTCTGAACTCTGGTTCACTAGCAGCTTTAAGTAAAATGTCACTAACAATTTCTGCATCTTTCTGTTTTACATCCAACTGGTACGACGATAGAAAATCAAATATATAATCCTAATGCAGGAGGAGTAAACTTGATATTCGTTCATTTTAAAATGTATAGTAGTGACTGCTAGACCTTTACATCTTCAAAGCAGAAAGAAATGGACTCCAGATGGTACTTCAAGAATACTACCTTCCCACGAGACCTTGGAGAAGGTTATCCCCTTATCAAAAACAATTGGTGTAACTAGACTTGCAGATATTACTCATATGGACGTCCTACATATTCCAAACTATTCTGCTGTCTTACCAGGAACAAAAGATTATATTTGGGTATATAATGGCAAAGGTCAAACAAGAGTTGATGCTAGAGCTAGTGCATTGATGGAATGCATTGAACGCTATTCCTCATTGCCGAGTAACTCTTGTACAAGTATTATTCAAGGAACCTATGACCAGTTATCGAAGACACATATAGTGCTGCATCCTGATGACATGATAGAACCCCTTACGTTCAATTATAGGAATAACATGACGATGGATTTCGTCACTGGATTTGATCTATTTACTAATGAAGAAATAATAGTTCCTGCACCGCTTGCTCTATTTAGATACTCCCCTAACCCCCCTGCGGTAAATCCGTTTGCGTTTCACCACACGAATGGACTTGCATCTGGCAATGTGCTAGAAGAGGCAATTTGTCATTCATTATGTGAAGTAATAGAAAGGGACGCAATGAGTATAGCAGAACTACGTGCTAGCGCAATGCCATTTCATTTGTTGCAACATATTGCAAAGACATTAAATGCGAAAGAATATCCACTAGCCGCGATCCCTGCCAACAAATTTATAGATGATCCAGGCATTTTTCCTGATGTTGATATACAAGCCGTTGACTTTAACCCAATAAAGATTATTGTCAGAAAATTTCAAAAAGCAGGAATTCCTTTAATTATAAAGGATATTACATCAGATATCGGGATCCCGACATTTAACGCAAGCAGTATAGAATGGCTGACCCATGATTATGGTTATCTTGCAGAAGGTCACGGGACACATCCGGATTCCAGGATTGCACTTTTGAGAGCTGTAACTGAGGTCTCGCAAACTAGAGCTGCTAACATCCAAGGTGCACGAGATGACCTTAGGAAGATTAAGTACGGAGAAAACAATACTGATGATAAACGCGCATGGCAATTTATGCCGTCCAAGAAGGTTGTTAAATTCTCTGAAGTTAAAACATTCTTTAACGAAGATATTCTTGATGATATCAAGCTGATTTTAAATCATTTAGCTGAAGCTGAATTGAAAACAGCCATAATAGTTGATTTGACTAATCCACAGATAGGTATTCCCGTAGTACGAGCGATACTACCTGGTCTTGAAACCTTCAAAATCACCAAATCCATTATGGGTCGGCGTGCCAAAAAGTCCTTCAAAATATTATGAATAAGCCCATTATTTTCCTCGGGCCCAGCCTTAGACATGAGGAAGCAAGAAAAATTTTTGACGCAGACTACAGGCCTCCAGCGAAAAAGGGAGATTTTCTAAGGCTATCAGGTTTTACAAATGACGTCGGGATAGTGGGTTTGGTTGATGGTCTCTTCTTGCAGGACTATCCACCAACACCGATAGAAGTTTATCATTTAACGATAAAAAAAAATGTAATAGTTATCGGAGCTGCTAGTATTGGCGCATTGCGTGCAGTAGAATTAGAAAAATATGGTATGATTGGAATTGGTAAGATCTTTCAATTATATAAGCGCGGCAAGATTGATGCTGACGATGAAGTTGCTGTTACTTTTGCAGACGAAGAAAAGAGTCTTCAGTCAGAGGCAATGATAGATGTTAGATTCAATCTATTTATCGCAAAGAAGGAGGGAATCATTGATGAAGCTACAAGGAAAGCAATAACTAGAGTTGCAAAGAATCTGTATTTCCCGAACCGGCATTACGCGAATATCATCGACCAATCAAAAAAACGCTATCCTAATTTGATCGAGAACCTGGAGGCATTTCGCTCGCATATCATCAATAAAAGGGTAAGCCTAAAACAACGTGATGCAATAAAACTTATAAAATATGTGAGGAAATGTTATGAACAACAACAATTCATGTAGCTACCAATAAATATTGTGTCGTGAAATTAATGATTTGTTATTTTATCTGGTATGTAGTCATAGAATAAATAGGAGCAATTTCTCTTATATAACTTGCAGATATTTACCCTGCACAACGTCCAAGGTCAGTGTTAGATACCTAACTAACATTATCATATAATTTAGATAATGTTGTGATTACATAGCACCATAGAGATGAGGTCGATCTTATATTTTCAATAAAATTTATGAAAAGACATTATTATGCCTGTTTAGCCTCACGTTCTTAGTCTACTTCTATCGCTCCTTCTTTCCCATTAGCCGATGTTCTCCCTCTCTCTTTTTCCTTACTCTCTTCCTGCAACTTCTTATCTATCATTGATATTTTTACTGAACTCCAAAATTGTCTTTTTAAAAGTTGGATGCAATTATCACAGACGACATCGTTTTTTTCATAGGCATCACAAACAAATTCTTTACCACAGTCTATGCACCTCATTGTTTTCTTCTTGCTCATTCCTTCTTTCCTAACTCTTTCTCTTTATCTTGTTGTCTAGATGTCCTTTGTGCATCTCGCTGCTGGCCTCTCATACTCGCCCTCACGGCAAAAAGCGAAAAATCCACGATCAAATTCATTTACTCGCCAGCTAATTCCTTGTCGCTCGTTGTTTATATCCTCTACTACATATTCTTGATTTCTTGTCTCTTGAGTCTTAAGAGACTTCGCCATACTGGGCTGTAGAAAGAATGCCGCATTATGTGTGAGTTGTTCTTAATTCCAATAAATGTTTCATGTTGCTTCTTTTGACAAAATAATAGACCAAGATGGATAATCTACAGCACAGATTAGGTAAGGCCTTATCATATGCGTCATAAACCGGTTGGCAAATTTGCCCGCAGGCACGCATATATTGCTTGCCTATCCCATTCGTGATCTATGCTGAAACCCGCGCAGATTGTGCAGCGGGGAGTCTTCTGACCGTAAAAGTCCCTTATAAAGCAGCTGGTAGTATTTTATGATACAAACATAAAGTAATTTTAATCATTTATGTTTGATTTATGTCCGCGAATAAGAATTGCATGATCTTTATATTCACGATAAATAATTTATGCACATCATAAAACTCCAATGTTACAGAATATTGTCATTTGCTTTCAAAGGATTTTCATGGACTAAACTAATGGCAAAAGTAGTATCTGAAATATGATCCAAATTACAAAGGGTTAAAAGATAAATGTAGTACAAGATGATGATAATTACAATGATCCATCAGATGACAGAAAAATAGATGATGATGCTATATCAGAATTGATTTCATATTTTTGCTAATTAAGTTATGATACTAACTTCATTATGGAATGATCTTAGGTTGGGTTTATTATTTTGTCTAGTTGTTCTATCAAATCTTGATTCTCAATGGGTTTTTTAATAAAAAAAAGAACTTTTATCTTTTATATCTGCAAATTGAGGAAATACTTCCTTTCTTACCTGTTCATTATACATCTCACTAGCTGTTATAAAACATATCTTGATTTTACCGTCTATCTTCCTTATCATTTAATACAGATGAAAACCATTCATTTTTGGCATTACTATATCTAAAAGTAACAGATCGTATGAGTTAGTTACAAAATTCTGAAGTGCTAAAAGAGGATCATTAAATGCATCTACTTCAAATCCACTATACTCTAAAACTGTCTTGAATACTAAATTAATATCCAATTCATCCTCGACTAGCAACACCTTCTTTACGTTTCTTTCATTCGTCATACTTACCCTAGAACCTTCAACTTGTCAAGAAACTGTGCTGATTGATTTATCATCAAGGTTGCATATGGTAGAAGTAGCAGTAGCAGTGATAAAGTGCCACACTGCATCTTTAAGCGATAAAAAGGTAGCAGTTACACATATGAGGAAATGATCATAATAGATTGCCAATCTTCCAAACATAACTAGTTAGTACCAAGTTGCCAAATTATAATATGGGTAAAAACTCTTTTTGATTTATTAACTGTGCTGCTGCGAATAATCTATATACATCTAAAATCTGTAACGCGAAGAAAACAGTAACAGAGAGTATTCTTAGTCTCTTTGGTTGGGAAACAATAGATATAGCAGGAATTGAAGGAGCTAGGCTTCTTGAACCCCTTGCAATGCTATGGATTACGTACTTTTTTGAAACAAACACGGGAAATCATATCTTCAAGTTACTAACAAAATAAACAGGGAATAACCCTGACTAAACCGTGGTAGGATGGGCTGTAACTATTTAACAAGTTAATGAAAATTGGAATTAACATTGCTCATCGCATTAAAGGCAAATCACCTAATCGACCTCGATATGCTAGTTACGGAGATATTCTTTTCCATTCAGGGAGTGAATAAAAATACAACATGTAATTTCCAATACGAATTCCCGATTCTTTTATAGATATTGGTGACATCGTACCAAGTTCTTCTACTGGGACCATTACCGTCTCAGCTGGTTGTAAAGTAGCAACTACAGCTAACCCGCCAGCAATTTTAGCCATTTTTATAAGTCGTTTTACTTCATAACCCTTCAATTTCGGTATTCTCGTACTTGATTTTACCTGGATTAGCCATTTTATTGACTTGTGCGCAGCAATAATATCTGCTGGTCCTCTGCTTCCTTGTGATAGCTTTACACCCCATCCCCTACACTTCATGTAAATTGCAATAGTAATCTCCGCTTCTCTACCAAATTGACTCCATGTGTAAGATGTGGCCAGCAAGATAGACATTTATCTACTTAGCTTTATGTGTTATTCTCAAAAGTGGTTAACATAGTAGTCAATACAAGTGGAAGAAACATAAAGCACTGCATAGCTAATCTGTTAGTTATCTGTATATGATGATTTACAAACACCTTAACGTTGGATCCTGGAAATTAACAGACCTAGTAAAGGAACCGCTGGGGAATGAATTTGAGCAATATTTGACAACCATTGAATCAGATGTAAAACAATTTGAATCAAGAAAAAAAGAACTTCAATCAGAGATTCCTGTCCAGGAATTTGAAAATCTTCTACATTTAATAGAAGGTATAATTACAAAAGTTAGCGTTATAAGCGCATACGCACATCTAAAATATTATGCCAATACATCTTCAAATGAAGCGGCCGCTCTTGTAATAAAAATGGAAAAGTTGGCCTCTGATATTACTAATCGGTTGTTGTTCTTCGATTTGTGGTTTAAGAAAGATATCGATGAAGATAACGCTCAACGTTTGATAGAGGCAGTGCCATCTGATTACAAAGAATTTCTTACGCATAAACGATTGCTTGCTAGGCATACATTAGCCGAAAATGAGGAGAAGGTCATAAGTACATTAGAGGTTACGGGGACCGGAGCACTTGTAAAGATTTATGACAAAATGACAAGCGGTTTTGAATTTGTCATGATTATAAAAAGAGGTAAGCGGCTAGTCAAGAAAATGTTCACTAATAAGGAAAAAATGTTGTCTTTTATACGCAGCCCTCGATTTGAGGAAAGAGAAGCGTCTTATAAGTCACTTTGGCAAATCTATAAAAAAAATAGTGGTGTATTAGGCGAAATATATCAAAACATTGTAATCCAATGGCGTGATGAACATATCTCTATGCGTGGCTACAATTCGCCTATTTCTGTTCGAAATATTTCGAATAATCTAAATGACGCTACGGTGGAAGTGCTTCTTGCTGTCTGCAGAAAAAATTGTGTTATCTTCCAAGACTACTTTACAGAAAAAGCAAAGCTGCTTGGTATTAAAAAATTACCCCGTTACCATTTATATGCACCCATATCATCAAAGGTTGTCGACCAGAAAAAATTTACTTATGGTAATGCAGCAGAGACTATTCTTGACACATTAGGAGACTTTGATCTTTGCTTCAGAGAATTCGCTGAAAAAATATTTAATGAGCAACATGTGGACTCTGAAATTGTACAGAATAAACGTGGCGGTGCATTCTGTTATACTGTGACTCCGAAAAGGACTCCGTACATACTGTTAAACTTTGATGGCAAGACAAGAGATGTATCTACTATGGCTCATGAATTCGGTCACGGTATACATAGTCTGGCGGCTTCAGATAAGCCGATATCAGTATCACATGCTTCACTCCCTCTAGCTGAAACTGCGTCTGTATTTGCAGAAATGTTGCTCAACGATAAGTTGGCTAAAAAAATGTCAACTAGAGAACGTAGATTACTACTGGCAGAACAGATCGATGACTTGTATGCGACGATAATGCGGCAGGCTTATTTTACGATCTTTGAAATAGATGCACATCATGCGATTGCAGAAGAGAATGCAACGATTGACAAAGTTTCTGAAATATATCTTAATAATTTGAAAGAGCAATTTGGTAGTTCAGTAAATGTCTCTCTCGACTTTCAATGGGAGTGGATGTATATACCACACTTTTATCACAGTCCTTTCTATTGCTACGCATATTCATTTGGAAACTTGCTAGCACTTTCTCTGTATCAACAGTATAAAGCTGAAGGAAAATCATTTGTACCCAGATATCTTAACATACTCTCATCAGGTGGCTCAAGAAAGCCTGAAGAGTTATTAAAAGAATCAGGGATCAATATATCAAATGAGGAATTCTGGCAACAAGGCTTTGACTTTGTTGCAATGAAAATACAAGAATTAAGGAAAGTAAATAACTAAGCTGTTATCAGATGTTTTAAGACATGCCTTTTATTTAATAATTACAATTGCTGTCATATTATTATTATTATCCATGTCGTACCTTTCAGCTTTATCATTTTCTCTACCTTTTTGTTATATCTCTACGAGCAGTAGAAATGTAATATTCGGTCAGTTTTTTTCCATAACATTCTCCACATAAATCGCCAGAAATATTCCATTGTGGCATGGCCCTGTATCGAAAATTAATAGTATTTCCACAATTTACACATTTCATAAGTGTCTTACCCATTAAATATCATATGCATGTGTCTATCCGGAATAAAAGTTATGATGATGTTAAACCAGATTCTTTCTGAGATATTAAGCGGTACTATACAAAAATAGAAACACGCGCACTTGTCCCACAGATCCTCATGTATTGCATTACTATTTGTATAGATCAAACACATCTCATATACAATAGAGAGTACAACATCCTAACTGCTTATGAGATGTATTATGGAAAGTGTAAGAATATATTCTATGTTTAGTAAGCCAGTAGAAAATGACGAGATATTAGAACCTGTTCATAGAATAATGGATCCCCAGCGTTAAGAAACAGTTCAAATAAACCAAATAAATATAGGAAGACACTTAATGATGAGATTACTACTTTCCTATTTTTCCATTTTTCCATTAACTACAGCTGTGAGAGCTCCCAGAATATCTTAATGAGAATAAGGTCTAGTGGAGAGGAGAAGTATATGCAGAAAGGATTAGAAAATTGGATCAGAATACACTATTGAAGTGAATAATCAATAATTTTTTTCTAGGCATTTATTATGCCTATTGTTATCATATATAATGTGGGAAAGATTTACAAATTTGAATTTTAAGTCACCTGCATTACTGATTGTCGTTGGAACAGGGTTAATTTTTATCTTATTAGTTAATAATACATATGCGATAATACCAAATAAAATACACGTAAACATAACATCACCTTCGGAAGGTCAACGAGTTCCAATAGACAGCAGCATCACAATGTTCGGAACGTCTACAGATAATGCTACTACAGATTGTACCTTGTACGCTGGATGGAATAGTTCAATGCCCTATCAAAAGGTCTTGGCTGTAGGGCCTGCTGGCATAAATGACTTTTCAACATGGATTTTTTCATATACAAAGAATTACCATCTCATTACTGAAGGAATGAATACTCTAACTGCTAAAATATCCTGTTACGCTAATCCTGTTAATTTAACGAAATATGATTCTGTCAATGTCACAGGAGTATTAGTAGATAAAGATAAAAATCGTGATCAAGGACATTCAGAAATACCGGCTAACTATAGTATATTAGATGGTAATAATATTAAATATTCAAGAAACCCAACAGAACAAGTACCTGATGATAATAGCAGTACCATCCCTTTCTGGTTTCCTCCATTTTTTAGTGGCAATCCAAATAGCAGTAACGATAATTATAATGAAAGTAACACCATAGCTGCAGCAGCAATACCATCAGAATCAGAAAAGAAAAATCTTGTAATCTCAATAGTTGTAGCCAAGAACCCTGTTGTTTGGGGAAATGAACAGATGATAACTGTTAAGGTCTCTGATGCAAGTTCAAATGAGAAGATTAATGGAGCTATTATAAGAGGCACGATAGCTTCTAATACAACTGCATCAACTACGATAATAAAGGAATTCACAATGGTTACAGACAGCTCAGGTAGACTTTCATACCCTTGGCTGATAACAGGCAATATTAAACATGGTACATTTGCAATAGCAATACA
>DATDLD010000124.1:0-11519 GCA_036519475.1 Candidatus Nitrosopolaris sp.
ATATATTATTTCATGCACTTTTTGTGCTTCCATTTGAAGGTGATATAAGGTCAACTATTCTTTGGCTTCTAGGAGTGCTATTTACTGGGATGATCTATTCAGTAGACTTTAGACTACGTAATCCAGGAGATAGGCTATGGAAATATCGTCCAGTCTTTACATTCATTACTACATTTCTATATACTTGGCTGCTTCCTTATGCCGCAGCAACAATTAGAAATAAAGGATGGAGATAAAGTAATATTAAGACTAAAAGAATCAAAATTCGAGGACGAGATTCCCGTAGCTACGCCAAAGATGGATTTTCTAATATTTCTTTTTCAGAAATTCGGCATTGCATAATCTCTAGATAAGATACGTAAAAGAGTTTGTGTCGCCAAAGTGCCTTCTCTATAATCATCGTTTTTCACTGCTACCTCTGTAATATCTAACCCTACCAATCTTGCAGATGGACTTATGCTTTTAAGTATTTGTACCACTTCAAAGGGATTCAATCCAAAAGGTTCTGGAGTTCCTGTACAGGATACAAAGGGCAGATCATAAACATCTATATCAAATGACATGTAGATTTTTCTGCCCCGGGTTACCTCTTTTAGAAACTTCAATAGTCTTTCGATTTTATTATGCACAAGCCATGCATCAAACGTAATGACTTCGTTATCTTTCGCTATCTTGTTTTCCGCCTCATCGGTTTGTCTAATTCCAATTTGTATTATATCTCCACCAGGTATATGACCTTCATTCATAAGATGATAAAAAGGAGTGGTATGACATAACTTCATGCCGAAATATTCCGGCTTCATATCTCTGTGCGCGTCGAAATGGATCAAAAGTGGTTGCTCTTTTGCTACTGCTTTTATCGTATAGTAAGAGAGAGTGTGCTCGCCACCCATCATTACTGGCACTTTATTAGAGCTGCATATAGAACTGGTTATTTTAGGAAGTGTTTTGTCGAGAAAAGCTAATAACTTTGAATTCATATCATTTTTATTTTTCTCTGACAACACCGACGATAGGTTTATGTCTCCCAAATCGTAAATCTTAACTCTATCATAAATGTCTATGTTTTCGTCTAACAGAAATGTTTCGACCTGAAGGGCGGAAGTTAATCTGATGGCTTCGGGTCCTCTTGAAGCTCCTTTTCCAAAAGATGTACTGAATTCTAGCGGTACCCCATAAAACACGACATTCGATTCGTTAAATGAGATTTTGATAGGAGTATCTGCAAAACTGTATCCAGCCTTTGTTTTTTCCGGTATAATAAAGAGTGGTTGAAGTATGTCAAAAGTCGTCTTTTCCAATTAGTAGTACCTAATAGGAATAGATAAGGCGATTAAAGGTTTTACTGTAATTCATTTATTAGTTATGCATATACAGATCGAGCGCCAATACCAATAACAAATAATAGTGCATAGAATAAAACCTTAAGGTTGTATTAATTTATTTTTTATACCTGATTGTATGACGCTCAAAATTCATAATCAATATTAGTATTGAAACAATTAGGTATCTTGGACAATCAGTTAATAAAAAAGAACTCATCCCATTTGAAAATTTTTCCTATTTAGCAAAAATGAAATTTTTGACTCTATCACTGTTCTGAGTAATTGAGGTTATGAAATATATGGTGATTCAAATGTCAACAACTCTAAACACAATGCATTATAAACAGGATAATATCAAGACGCTCCCATGAGTATAAAGTCGGTAACTCTTACTGCAGTTGCGCTAGCATGTATGTTATTCATATCGGGGACCATGAGACCAGGCACGTCATTTCCGCTTCCCGCGGCAAACGCCCAAATAACAGTCTTTCCTGGGACAGAGCCACAAGATCAGCAGAACGCAACGCCAAAAGCACCCGCCACAGCAGGTTCAATAAGCCCCAAGGGACCATCACCAGGATTTAGTGCTAAGGACGTCTCTGATACAAATTCGCTGCAAACCGATGCAGATATCAAGAATCTGATTATTTTGATACCTGACAAACGACTCACCGACAAAAACTTTCTGCCGCAAGACGCGACAGTAGTTAAGGGAACAAAAGTAATTTGGATTAATGGAGATAAAAATGCGACACACGGAATCGCTGTACAGGATAAAGATGGAACGTCGGTCTTTTCCAATGAGACTATTCCGTATCAAAACGGTACATCCTTCACTTTTGACATAAAAGGGACATACGGCTACTCTGATTCTCAAGCTCCAGCGGCAAAAGGAACCATTAACGTAATTGATGCTAAAGATGCTCCTGATAATTTATCCACAAATGCGACAAT
This sequence comes from Candidatus Nitrosopolaris sp., assembly GCA_036519475.1. Classification (GTDB taxonomy): domain Archaea; phylum Thermoproteota; class Nitrososphaeria; order Nitrososphaerales; family Nitrososphaeraceae; genus DATDLD01. The sequence goes on from DATDLD010000124.1 coordinate 2,280, forward strand.
GCTTACAGCAGGTGTATTCGTAGTTCCCGCTGCTGAAAAGAGCTATTTTGATAAGCATTTCTCAACTCTAGGATATAAGGTAGTGGATAGTACAAAAATGAAAGCTCCATCCACAGGTGCAAATAGCGAATTGTACGTTTATCTGCAAAAAACAGGTAAGTATGAAACAATAGTCAAAAGAACTGCTGTGAAATTAGGTTTCCTTCAAGGAAAACTTGGATGATACCTTAGATTAGCCGCCTATTTCTCTTTTTGTCTAATCGCTGCAAACGAGTCTTGGCATGTCTCAAAGTAAATCACGTCTTTTAGAGGTTGCACTTTGAGGGATAGTTTAGACTATTAGACCTCGCAGATCGATAGCATGACGGCCAACTTGCTTGGCTAAGGCAATATATAATTTCCAATTCCGACACAGGGTGAAGAAGAAACTCTACAACCCTCCCCTCCCCCTGAAGTATTTCATTCTATAAATGCCCTCAATTCATATCTTCTTAAGGAAGTTGAGCAAGTTATGGCAGGTCAACTAAATACTGAAACACCGGAAATCGAGGAGGCTCCTACTGAAGATGAGAAAAAAATGGGGCTTGAACATGAAATTGAATGTCCTCGTTGTAATGATATAATGAATTTGTCTTCTGACTTCGATCGTCTATGTTATTTTTGCGAGGAATGTAATTTTTTTTTATTTTTACAGTAGGTTCTACAGTAACTGGATAGAGTCTGAGAATCTTAATTAAACATAGAATTATTTCAGTTGCTCTCGAGCCATGACTACCCGTAGTCGTTGCGAATTTTTATAGTGTAGAATGGATTATCCCTTGTAAGTTGCACTAAATTTTATCGACTCGCTGGATAATGGAATATACCTATCTTTCAAACGTCCATCAATGACCTTATTAATCTTTACAGAAATTAATAGATATGGTTAAATTAACATAGAAGATTTTAAATATTTGTATTGCAAAGATGTAATTCCTAGGTATGCAATCTTCCATAGTCTGCTCAACATGTAATAGATCCGGTAGCACGGTCACAGATCCTGATTCAGGTGAGGTTATCTGCAATAATTGTGGGATGGTGATAACGGATAAAGCACAACAAAGCAATGCAGAATGGCGATCGTTTGGCATAGATGATATGAATAATAAAAGTAGGACTGGGATTCCAATTTCATTAGCTCGTCATGATAAGGGTCTCTCGACATTAATTGGAAGTACGAATAAAGATGCCAGCGGACAGGGATTGAATGCTGCATCACGTACCATGATGGAGAGGCTAAGAACCTGGGATTTAAGAACCCAGGCCAATAGCCCAACGGACAGAAACCTTAGGAATGCATTTAATCAATTGAACACATTAAAAGATAAACTAATGCTACCAGACGCAGCAGTTGAAAAGACAGCATACATATATCGAAAAGTGCAGGAAAGAGGTCTCGTTCGGGGAAGAACAATAGCCGCGGTCTTATCTGCTGTAGTGTACATCGTATGTAGAGAAACGGCAATCCCAAGAACGATAGATGATATAGCAGGACTTACTAACATCAAACAGAAAGAACTTGCCAGAGTATATAGACTAATCGTACTTGAGCTAGACTTGAAAATTCCGATGGTGGATAAGATGAAATGCATTGTGAAAGTTGCAAATAAAGCTATGTTGAGCGAGAAGACAAAAAGGGAAGCAATGAAGATCATGAATGTTGTTACCAAAAAAGGGATATCAGCTGGTAAAGATCCTATGGGGTTGGCGGGATCGATTATCTATCTGTGTTCTACAAATAATGGGGAAAATAAGAATCAAATAGATATTGCAGAGGCGGCAGGGGTAACAGAAGTAACTATCAGAAATAGACTGAAGGAGATAAAGAAACGGCTTCTTCAAAATTAGCTCAGGAAAAAAAAGTTTTACTTCTCCAAATCCTTGAATCATATATTCTTAGAACTTTCGAATGTAAGCGTGGATTGCTACAGCGGCGTGAAAGATTTTGCCGCTTTAACGATAAGAACTTTTCTCAGAGTCTAGTATCTGCGCCAATTGTATATACTCTTAATCTACTTAGATGAAATATTATTTTACTAGCTTTCCTCAATGATTATTTTGTCTCACGAAATCCACAAGATCCGAAGTTGGTATCAGGACTCTGGTAACATTAGCTTCATTATTCGTTCTATCTTTACCTTTTCAATATTTCACCTAACGAAAAACTGATATTTCCGAGTACTCCTTTCCGATTTTCCTTCTTTGCAACTGGCTTGAAACACTCTGGACATAACGAGCGTAAATTATTAGGTCTATTATCCTTCCTGGATCCGTTGATATGCTCAAATTGAGGATGGGTACTCCCGCTAAATTTTACTGAGCATTTTTGACATCGATAATGTGCTCTTTCCAGTACGGTTTGTTTTATACTCATCGTGAGATGTTCATACTTGCTCTTATCAACACTTCCCCCTGCATTTCCACCGAAGAACGACAACCTGGATATAATGTAAAACTACCTTAACTTATTTCTTGTGGAAATTTTGTAGTATGATTCAAATTCAGTTAATTGACAAACCTAATATGTAATATAAGAGCTACAAAAAATTCAAACAATTCTTTGAGTTAGCGTCAGCAATTCGTAAAGGTTCAGGAATCACCTCGCCATACTTAGTGAACTGCTTGACGATATAAATTGCACTTTCTAGACTTATTTTGTTGCCTATACTGACATAGACAGGTCGTTTGTCTTGCAATTTTATTCGAAATCCTAACGCGATATTATCTAATTCTACGAAGCCGTCTTCCCTTACAGAACCACAAAGTAAATGCTTTGCAACTCCTATTGTAGGCTTGTTTGTTATAACTCCAATATAGGATGCCAAACCGCACTTTCTAGGATGAAGAAGACCGTGTCCGTCTATGAGCAATAGTTCGAAAGCAGTCTTCAACAATTTCAGGCTATTTAAGATTGGGTCAGCTTCCCTTAGCATAAAAAGCCCGGGTATATACTCATGCTGTATCACAGACTTCGTGTTAATTGATTCCTCCACTTCGAAGGAACTTTTTCTGATTACCACTGCAGAGCAATATGCAAATTTGTTTCTATATGACACGTCTATTCCACACACGTATTCTATTTGTTTTTGAAACGCATCCTTTTCAATGACTCTTTTTGCAATCTCCTCTTGAAGCAAAACTGCGTTTCCAGCGCTAACAGCAGTCAACCCTAGCTAGTTTATACCTCGTTACATTATCTATGCTTAACTTATTGTATCTTTCTCTATGACTATTACCATTATTAGCAATCTTATCTGAGCATGATATTCAAAGCTTCTTTTTGTTAATCTGAAGCGATTTATAATAACCAGTTCGAGGATGGCCATCTGCCTATAGTACTATAAGTAATCGGTAACCCCACCAGATCAGTATCTTGAAGACCCTCGAGTTAATTCGGGTTAGCCATAAGAAATGGAGTGGTATTTCCAATGATGCAATATGTTACGTGTGAGCAGACTATATTCGTAAGTACATTTTGACATGTTGATAAGTTCCCCCCGCAATCTATATTTTGAGTCTCTGAACTTCTCATATTAGGATCGTTATTATTATTCCTGGATTTATCGACATTCTCTGAATTTCTAGTAGCAGTGCCATCATTATTATTCCTGGATTTATCGACAATCTGTTTATGCGCGTCAGCTTCATGTGTGGCGAGGAGGACAGGAAATCCTGACACTAATCCCGTTAGCACTAAAACGAACAAGGCAAATAATAGACTATTCATGAGTATCATGGATCCATCGACCATTCATTTTATATTAGGAATGCTTCACTGTTGGTACTAACGAATTTAAGGTAATTATTGATATATTTTGGCTTTGCTATATATACTGCTAGAAAAACTCCATAATTTGCGTATACGAGATTATTTCCACGGCAAACCTAGTGGCTCTAGGCTTGTTTCATATAACATGTCTAGTAAATTAGTCATTATGAAAATATTGGACATGACTTCACAAGTTCATTATTTCGTTGCATTTTGAGCAGCGAATACCGGTTTTGGCTAGAACTGAATGATTAACGTTAAACATAAATCGAGTAGTGCTGGCCAGTAAATGGTAATAGAATGGACCGGGTGGGATTCGAACCCACGACCACCTACGTTTCCTCTGCCTAAATTTGATGATCAGCATGCAAGGCAGGTATTCTACCAGACTAAACTACCGGCCCAGTAAGATATTGCCCAAACGATGATAATTAAATCTTGCACCAATGTTCATTCGTTTATTAAGGCATAGCCGAATGGCGTTCGTTCAATGGTCTGACATATATTTTAAGTATTAGATAGAGATAACACTCTGTGTCGAAAATGGTTTCATCTTATTCCTATCCAGAAGTATTATGCGAAACTGACTGGGTTGCTAATAATCTGGACAAAAACTCTAGCATACGAATACTTGAAGTGGATTATGATCCGGAGAACGCCTATAGACAAGGTCATTTGCCTGGAGCACATTTAGTTTGGTGGAAAAAAGACATCAATGATTCAGATCGTCGTGACATAATCAGTAAACAACAATTTGAAGCTCTTATGACCAGAATTGGTGCGAATTCAAATACTGAATTGATACTGTACGGTGATTTTAATAACTGGTTTGCTGCCTTTGCATTTTGGGTGTTTCAGTATTATGGTCATAAAAATATGAAGATAATGAATGGTGGAAGAAAAAAGTGGGAGATGGAGGGAAGAGCATATACCAAAGACGATCCCGTTGCTCAAAAACCACAGCCACAATCAACTTATGTAGCTCAACCGCCTGATGAAGGAATACGTGCCTATTTGCCAGACGTAAAAAGGGCTATTGAGAGAGCCGAAACTGTTTTGGTGGATGTACGGTCACCTAAAGAATTCTCAGGGGAAATCACAGCGCCCCCAGAATACCCTACAGAACATGCACAAAGGGGTGGACATATCCCTGGAGCAGCCAATATCCCTTGGGCCCAGGCAGTAAAAGAAGAAGATGGAACGTTTAAGAACGCTGATGATCTTAAGCGAATTTATGAAGGAAAAGGCATAACTAAAGACAAGCATGTAATCTGTTACTGTAGAATTGGAGAAAGATCTTCTCATAGTTGGTTTGTTTTAAAATACCTTCTTGGTTACCCATCTATAAGTAATTACGACGGTTCATGGACAGAATGGGGTAACATGATTGGAAATCCAATAGAAAAATAGCGATAGGACGAAGGTCTATTAAATGGAACAAGAAGGAAACATCGTCAAGAAGGGACAATTTTATTCCATCTACCGTAGTGATAAATCTGATCTTTTACTAGAAGATAAGACTAAACGAGGTTTGGAGGTACGTGAGCGGACCAAAGATGAAAAACTTGGTGTTGAATCTGAAAAAGGAATGATCTATGACGCCGATGGCATTGGTCATAGAGTAGGAATAAGATGGTATTTTCCCGAATCAAAATATCGATTAGAAGATATCGTGAAAATTGCTGAAGAGATGGAGGAAAAATATAGATCCATAAGAGAAATGACTTGCCCCGAGGATCAATAGCAATCGAAAGCCTTTTAGCCATTATTCTGCAGATAGTGTAGTATGTCTGTCTTGCTGAAAGATCGAGTATGGGTAATGCTTTCAGAGGTTGCAAAAAGGGGGATTTATCCTCTCCATGGCTCCCGCTTAGGCGTATTCCGGCTACCCGTTGATCTTACTGAACTTTCTGAAATATCGACAGTAATGAATGAGTTAAAAAATTCTGGCTTCAAAATTGATTCCTACGCAGATAGGATCTATGCGACGCATCAGTGGGTAGAGAATGGTGTCGATCTGCTTACACAGGAGCCTTTATCTGCAAACCTAAACATTACGGTGGAAATAGTCACTGGTGAAGTAGTAGATATAATTTATCAGATCAAACCACTAGAATTTTTTGGCGATCTGTATTGGGTTAGAAATTATAGGGATAAAGCCGATAAGAACGCTAAAATGGTCATCGACACCATCCTCCGAAACTCAAGAATCGGTGACAAATTAATTGCCCATTATCAGAAGGCAGAAAAGCTTACCCAAGAGGCAGCAATCGCAAAACTAGAAGGATTAGCTCCCTTAGCTAAGAATCCCAAGGCGCGAAGTCCTACAGCTGCGTCTGCTGCTGCAGGACCATCAACAGGTCCTAAACCTGTTTCTTCATCCTCTCCTTCTGCAGCCCAATTACAACAAACGCCCCAAGCTCCAGCAGCAATAGCAACAGCGGGTGCAGCTGGTGACACGACTATATCACTTAAAGGTACTGGAACAAATTATTCTGGCGTTGAGGGGCCTATTGATCCTGAATTTAGATCAAAGAGACAAGTCGTTGGTACTTTCCAGGGCATAAAAGTTTGGGGCCCAATTGACCCACCAGGTCAGATAGGCATATGGGGTACAGAAGTGACTGTAGATTTTGACATATGCATAGCAGATGGTGCATGTATTGAAGCCTGTCCTGTGGATGTATATGAGTGGTTAGAAACACCAGGACATCCATCGTCAGAGAAGAAACCTTTCATGATAAGGGAAAAAGATTGTATATTTTGCATGGCATGCGAGAACGTATGTCCTCCTCAATGTGTAAAAATATTTCAGAAAGGTACGTGAGGGCTAGATAATCATAAATAGTCATTGGATATTTTCAAATTTACTTACCATGATTGCTGCTTACCGATTTATCCTCCAAACCCCGATTATATATATATGTTAGAGATATTATGGAGAGCCAGTGGTATCAGCAAAATTTAATATCGTTGCGACTGGAGGCACATTCGACGAAATACATGTTGGTCATTTAGGACTGTTATCTAAAGCATTTGAAGTGGGCAAGAAGGTAATCATCGGAGTTTCAAGCGATGAACTAGCGGCTAATGTAAAGGGTAAGAGTAAACTGACTCACAGGTACCAAGAAAGGGTTACTAACCTGGAGCAGATGATAAAAAAAAATTCGGTAGCTTAGTTTACGAAATCGCCAAGCTTGATACAGAGTATGGACCAACAGTAACCTCCGAAGTAGTGGAGGCGATTGTAGTCAGCACGGAAACTGTACAGAAAGCATTTGAAATTAACAAAACTCGTTCTAAAAGAAAACTGCAGCCATTAATCATTATTACAGTGCCGATGATGAGAGCAGAAGACGGTAAGCTAATTTCCTCGACTCGTATACGAGAAGGTGAGATAGATTCTTCAGGAAACTTGTTAAAGGCCAAAGAAAGAAGGCTCAACATTTATTAATTATCAGTATTTTATCCTCGTCTGCTAATACAATCTGAAATATGTCTAACAAAGATCGTTATGGTTTTGTCTCTAATAATATCGGATCTGTTATAAAGAATCTAAGTGACGGATTGGACCCTGAAATTCTAGCGTACTGGTACAAAAGGATAGAAGATAAAGCTATAGAAAATGTGCCCTCTAATCTTAAAGACAAGATTCATTTCAAACAAGATCGAATTTTATGGATGAAATTTGAGATCGATTTGTCTAAACGGGCTCTACCTCAGGTTATGAAAGCGATCGAAGAGTATATAGTGATGATGCCATATTCTACAGGTCTATATTTTAGAAAGATTCAGCAGATACTTATAGAGGAGATGAACAAAGACCTCCGGTAGAGGTCGAATCAAGGAACTCGAAAACGAATGGCATGATAAATGCGTCTTTTAACTTTAGCAAATTTTCCGAATGATAGTGTTTAACCTACTTATTGTTCTGAAGCTAACAATGTAGCTGCCTGATCCTCAATCAGTATCTGAGAGTATGTAGTGTTGTGTAGTGAAGTTAATTAAAAAAAAAAGGATAATTTTTACTGCTGAACTTTTAGATCCTTTACCTCAAACGGCGGCACATTCATCTCAAGATATTCTTTTAGTCTGAATTCTATATCTTCAGCTGTGAGGTCTTCCATGCTAGGTGAACCAATATCAAAGGATATCTTGTTGGCATCGGTCTTTACGTTTGATACAACAAAATCGGCGTATTGGTTTGTTATTTCATTCACCCAGTATTCAGCATCGCTAGCCTTTGCGTTCGAGACGTTCAGCTCAACCCTTGCTGGCTTAAACTTAGAGGCTCCTTCTAAGTAATCCTTTCCTGCATCTATATTATATCCCACGTCCGACAATCTTATCGCATGTATTAGATAAGTCATTACTAATAAGCTCTTTGCTAATTAAACATTAATTTATCGTCAAAGCTCGCTATTACCAGCCGTCTTTAGTTGCTAGTAGGAGGAGGGGTTATGAGACAGCTATCCATAAAAATGTGTACTCAATTCTCTTGAAACGCCTGATTCCTGATATTAGAAGAAATTTTTAAATTATCCTGGTTGTCATTGGCCAAAAACCATCAATTGATGGAAACAAATGTAAAGCCCATTGGAAAATGAAGACTTGGATAGAATTTTATTCCAAGTGACCTTATAAAGCTTAAAACTGTGCCATTAGACTATCATCAAAAAAGGCGAGATAGCCATTTCTAAAGATATTTTTTATTTTTATTGCATTAACTGATCAGGAGACGGAATTCTGAAAGCATATTTATATTAACGATATTACTTATTGTAGAAATTATGAGTAAAAATGTGGACAATCAGCCCGATGAAAAAGTAACCCAATGGGCAGAATTGATGGGAGAACTTTTTGATAGATTAACTGGTAAAGGTGCTGAGATAACTTACAATTTTGAAAATCTGGAAATTGATATACCAAAAGCTGTGGGTCCGGGCGGGCAAAATATGGGAAGCGCAAAATGGACAATAAACGGGCGTCTCGTAATTACAGCAGAAGCTCACGGGGCAGAGCATATGGATCAAAAACCTACAATATCATCCCGAGCAAAATAATAATCATGATGACCGAAAACCTATCGTTGAGTTGTTTTTATTATAGACGGAGAGCACTTTAAGGCAGCCAGTTAATAGGATTCTACTAATGCCAACTACATGAATTTCATGAGAATACGAAACTAACGAGCAAAGAATCTAAAACCCCTGTATTGCTACTTTCTGTGTGTTATCTCCATTCGTTAAATTTTACCGGGAATGAAATAATTTTACATCGATCCAGAATTAGAACATTATTCATTTAGTATAATGTTTACTGTATATCCTTTGAAATCACATTTAGAGACTGCTTTTTTTCCATCAATGACATCTTGCAGGACCAAGCTGAGATTTACAGCAGCATTATGATCTCTCATAATTATGCTATGG
>DATDLD010000125.1:0-5741 GCA_036519475.1 Candidatus Nitrosopolaris sp.
GCATTAATTGATTGGAATGTACATGTTGTTTTCGGATTACCTGGAGACGGCATTAATGGTTTTATTGAAGCATTAAGACAAAGGCAAAATAAAATCAAATTCGTACTAGTGAGGCATGAGGAATCAGCAGCATTCATGGCTTGTGCTTATGCAAAATATACAAAAGAGCTTGGTGCCTGCGTTGCCACCTCAGGTCCTGGTGCAATTCATCTCCTAAATGGATTGTACGATGCCAAATTAGATAGTACTCCGGTAATCGCAATTACAGGAAGCACATACTCTGATTTAATGGGATCTAACTATCAACAGGATGTAAACTTGTTACAACTATTCTCTGATGTAGCAGTATACAACAATATGATAAATGGCCCAGAGCACGCAGAGATGGCAGTAGATCTTGCATGTAGGACTGCGCTTGGACGCAGAGGAGTTGGCCACTTAACAATTCCGATAGATGTACAGGAGAAAAGACTAAAAGGTAAATATTCAAAGCATAAAGTCCCAGGTCATACGTCAGACGCTTTTACGTCTGGGTCTATTCCCAATCAAGAGTCCTTGAAAAAGGCTGCAGAAATTCTGAATGTAGGAAATAAGGTTGTCATATTAGTAGGGCAAGGCGCTCTCAGTGCTCCTGATGAAGTACTTGCTATTTGCGAACGACTAGCTGCTCCAGTTGTTAAGGCACTCCTCGGTAAAGCAGTAGTTCCAGATAATAGTCCATATAGTCTTGGCGGAATAGGTCTTCTTGGAACTGAACCGGCTAGTGATGCTATGGATGAAGCAGACACATTGCTCATGGTTGGAACATCTTTTCCATATATTGATTATCTTCCAAAACCAGGACAGGCAAAAGGGATTCAAATTGATATTTTACCGGAGAAAATTGGATTGAGATATCCTGTAGATATAGGGCTAGTCGGAGATGCCAAGCTCACACTAGCCGCTTTACTCCCTCTCTTACAGCAGAAACATGACGATCACTTTTTAAAAGCAAAACAACAAGCAATGAAAAGTTGGATTAGCTTATTAGAAGAGCAGAGTACTAGAACTGACAAACCAATCAAACCACAGGTTGTTGCTGCCGCCGTCTCTGAGGAACTAGAAGATGATGCGATAATATCTGTAGACAGCGGAACAATCACTAGCTGGGCAGCTCGTTATATCAATATTAGAAAGGGGATGAAATTTTCGCTATCTGGTACCCTCGCAAGTATGGCATGTGGTTTGCAATATGCAATAGCAGCACAAATTGCATTTCCAAAAAGACAGTCGGTAGCATTCGTTGGCGATGGTGGTTTTACCATGCTTATGAGTGAATTTGCAACAGCAGTTCAATATAATTTGCCAATCAAAGTCGTCATATTAAAAAATAATACGTTGGGAATGATTAGATGGGAGCAAATGGCCTTTCTAGGAAATCCAGAGTTTGGCGTGGAGTTTACACCAATTGATTTTGTTAGATTTGCTGAAGCTTGTGGGGGCAAAGGTTATTCCATTAGGGAGCCTAGTGAAGTAGGTTCTGTTTTGCATGAAGCCATGGCACAGAAAATACCAACAATAATTGAAGCTTATGTCGATCCTTTTGATCCGCCGATGCCGCCAAAAGTAGAAATGGAATTTGTTAGAAAGTTAGCCGAATCATTCGCAAAGGGACAACCATACGCTACAAGAATTGGTTTGACTTTGTATAGGAATCAGGTTCATGAGAGATTAAGAGGTTTTCATCATCATCGCCCAATGGATCACCACGACCACCATCAGCAAACGTAAGCTCACACGAGGAGGAAGTGATAGAAGTTGTAGTGATGCCGACACCTCATCTATGATACGTAGTTCCAGATTATCCACATGTAAAAAGGAATTATTTTTTGAAATTATCTTTGCAATGGCGATTCCCTTTCTTTCTCCTCCCTCCCTCCCCTATCCATGCTTTATTACATTAATATGACGATTACGGAGAATTCGTGAGTATCTATATGATAGATAGAAAAGCATCTACTTCTCCAGAGAACGAACCGAATAATATTGTTGAAGATGATAGAATAGCAGATAAGGTTGATAATAATGCTAGTGCAATCTACGAGACTACATCAACTTCTTCTCCTACTGTTATTGACCTAGAGATCCAGGATATTGAAGGAATTGGTCCAACAACGGCTAGAAAACTAAAGGAAGCCGGGATTGTTTCTGTAATGGATCTTGCAGTAGCAAGTGCAGAGGAGTTAGCAGTTGATCTTAATTCTTCAAAAGAAAGTGCTGCGTCATTTATAATGGCAGCTCAGAAACTATTGAGAGAGTCTAACATACTTGAAAAGGAATTCGTCACTGCGGATTCTGCTCTTGAGAAAAGAAAGGCAATGTTACGATGTAGCACAGGTTCCCGAGCTTTAAATGAACTTCTGCTCGGAGGCATAGAGACACAAGCAGTCACAGAATTCTATGGAGAATTTGGTTCTGGAAAATCACAAATATGTCATACTCTTTGCGCTATAGCTACGCAACCCGTTGAAGCAGGTGGACTTGATGGTGGTGTGATTTATATAGATACTGAGGGAACATTTAGGCCTGAGAGACTAAATCAGATAGCTAGAGCAAGAGCACTTGAACCTTCTCATGTATTGAAGAACGTAGCAATATGCAAGATCTATAATAGTTCACATTTAGAACTTATTGTCAAAGACATTGGTAAATATATTAATGATTTTAAAGCAAAATTAGTAATTATAGATAGTATAATTTCTTTACACAGAGCAGAATTTCCTGGTAGAGGCACACTTGCAGATAGACAGCAAAGACTCAACAGTATACTACACAAGCTCATCAGACTTTCTGAAATATTTAATATAGCTATTGTTATAACAAATCAAGTACAATCTTCTCCAGATACATTCTTTGGAGATCCTACAAAAGCAGCTGGTGGAAATGTTTTAGGACATGCTTCAACTTATAGAATTTACCTTAAGAAGTCAGGCGAAAATAGAGTTGCAAGGATGATAGATTCTCCATATCATCCATATTCTGACGCCAGATTTACTCTGAATGAAAAGGGAGCAGATGATTTAGAGGATGAAACAGCTTCAACAAAGAAGAAGAGTACAAACACCAAGAAAATAACAGAAAAGGATGTTGAAGAATAGAGATGGCATACGCTGTATCAAGCATTTCTCAAACACACAGTAATATCCCTATCCTACCTTCCTTAAATTACTTAAGAAAAAGGTAAAGGCTAAGTCTGTAGGCTTTACATCTGATATTGCAAAAATTATGTGATACACAAGAAAAATACAAAATACGATTTAAAGGAGGAGAATGTCCTCTTTACAAAAAATTTATCAGAGCGTCACTTAATATAGAAGCGATCTAGCATAATGCCTAAAGACTTTCTACACGGGTTTTGCTATCTTATCTGCTCTGTTTCCATAATTGTTATTAGGCTGACAGACGAGATAATTGCGGTCATTATGCCATCTTCTAAAAATTTATGGTGCTTTAATTGTAATTCTGTAAGAGTTGTTTGTATTCACGATGAATGCCCAGAACACTGTGATATGTGTACAAGGATTAAAGAAATAGCCTCGAAATCAGGTGTGTCTTATTAGAAAAGACTATATCTTGAGCTAAATTATTAATTTTCATGCGCTTGTTCTAATCAAAATACAAAGACTTTTCCTTACACGTATACCTTTGTACTCCTTGTAGCTGTGGTCATACATCTGCCTTTGAACTTTATTTATTTCCATTCCCAGATCATTGTCGTTTGCTTACTGCCATTTACTTCAGATACGTGTAAACCTTCTAGGTTGTTAATGAAAGAAAGTTTCCCTGTGGAGTTGGTATTGAAAAATGTGACGCCATGATATATTATAGTCCCCTTACTGAAGGCTTTTCCAATATCATATCCACATGGATTTCTTAACTATATACTTGTGCCAGGTATTTATTAGAACATTTTGTAACCATTTTACAAGGTGATCTTGAATTCGAAACGAAAAATTTAGTCCCTTTATCTATGTCTGCGTACATCTATTTTTTTCTTCTTTTCTTCTTGGATATGATGAAGTCTATCTTTTTCATGTAAGAACTGCATGCCACAATTATGGCATTTTATAGCTGGTCTATGATGGACTTCTGTTGCATGTTTAATCAATTCTTCCTGTTTATCGAACACACTAGAACATAGTTCACAATGGCTTTTCTTATGATATAATAAGAAACCCATACTTACATATATCGACGCTATTATATAAGATATGACAACCCTTTACTTTTGGAGGATTCATTAGCTCGTCCTATAACTTGTCGTTCTCCTTTCTAGACTCCAAAGCCCTTGCTCAGTTCTTGGATATTAGCAGTTACCCTTCGGATCGGCTGAGTATGCTGCTATATTTCCCTGGTTTACTAAAGAGGCTAGTGTAGTAGCCGTAGATGTTATTGTAGTTGTCTCGCAGCATAGACTACAGTATCAGAAGGGCAATTACAGCCAATAATTGAGATAGTAATCAGAAATAGAACAGAAACAACACTAAGCAAAACAAATCGTTTATCAAACACATGTGAGTTTCTTATTGCTCTTTTTTATTATTGACCATTATCCATTTTTTATTCTTGGACCTCCATATCTACTGGTGATGCCTAACCTAGCTATAAGGAATATAATTAAGTTTACCTAATTAATTTAGATTGAATATTTATAAATTATAATTTGCCAAGTTCATATTGGAAGAGATTTTCAAAATCATTGAGATGATCAGTTCAGGTAATAATTGTTAAAAACAATACCTTTTGATTGACATCGATGAAGATACAAGTCTGTACTTATTGCACTTCGTCTTTGCTGTCATCACCTTCTTTTTCTTCTGATGCATTTAAAGGAGAGTAAGAATGAATATCCATCCATTCGTCTTCACTCATCCAATAGTTACAAAACCATTTCTTTAGTTCAGAATCATAATCTCCGTGTTCTGCCATTATTATGTTGAATTTCCCTTCATCATTATTATTCAATGTATCGGCTCGGCAATCATGGCAAATGGACTAGTCTGTTATGTTGTCGTGATGATATCCTTCAGTACAAAGAAAGTTGATATGTCGATATCCAAGCATGAACTTTTTTAAATAAATTTAGGATTTAAAGTTGTGCACAGAGAATCAAAGAGAGGGATTTATGAGACTATTAGATCTTCTTTTTGGATTTTATAGCTATGATAGTTATTTTATCGAGGTGCGTATTAGGTAAAATGTGCAATACCATTGAAATTAAATGAAGCTTCTCTACAGTCTTTAGACTGCTAATGACCAGGGCAAGAAAGTCTTCTTCATGAATTAGTTACCCTAGATCTTGATAGTTTAGCGTCCATTACGAATAATAGGATTTGGAATATTAACAACCCCATCATATTAACCATTATCTACTTTTTTTGAGTTTATTATCGATTATTGCCTAATAACTATAAGATATAATTGCATAATATTCCATGTTATTGGTCACTTATGAAGTCTTAAGTAGTTTGCTACCCATAACTTGATATGAGCTTTTGGGATATTGAACCAGAAGACTGGCTCAGGAGGTTCTTTAGTAGTGATCGTAGTGGTGGTGGTGGACCGTTATCTAGAAGAGGAGGCGGAGGATGGTTTGGTAATGAGATGCCCAGACAAATCGATGAAATGAGAAGGGAAATGGAAAGAATGTTTGAAGAGCAATTCAAGGAAATACAAACAAAAGCACCAAAGGAATTAGTAAG
>DATDLD010000126.1:0-4731 GCA_036519475.1 Candidatus Nitrosopolaris sp.
CAATTAAAAGGAAATCTTCCAATCTTACTATCATAGGGTTTCAAATTCAAGTCCACGTACAATATGTAATGGTTATCCATTCTTCTGTCCAGAACAATCCTGAAATGCTTCCACGTCTATTAGGTATGATTCTGAAGCAAAGGCAGTGTCAAGGACATCCTCTGTTTAGACTTAGATCGATGAACAAAAAGTACGTTTTTATCTTCGAGAGGATCTTAAATCATAAGTTTTGTCCGATAAAGAGGAACAGAATGTTTCTGAGGGCCAAGATGAACCAAAGATAAGACCAGGTAGTGTAGCCCAAAACCTTGGCGTTATTACGCTTATTGTAGCTCCAATTATATTTTCGATAATCGCATTTCCTGATTCGTTTAATCTCTCATGGAATGAAGGACGAGGTGGACTTCTCTTTGCTATGGCTTTTATTGTCGCTGAGCTCGTAGGTCTGAAGTTTCGTGTTAAACGCCGTCGTATTCTAATATTGATTGGATTGTCTGGTCTTACCATATTATATTTTGTAGCACTACCTCTAGGTCTCCGGGGCTTCATAATCGAATCAGCCCCGTACTATAAGGTTTTATTAATTAATAGCTGGATATGGATGTGGGATTTCCTTACAACATTTTTTTATGTTTTCTCTGCACTAGTCATAATATTAGGAAGGAAATGGTACAAAATTGCACCAGCTGGAATTATCTACTTAATAGGAAGCGCAGTAATTTTGTATCTAGATGCTTTCTTTCCATATGATAGCCTGGGACCTCTTCAATTTATTGTACCAGTCTACCTAAAAATCGATGAGGAAGCCATCAAATTTATTGACAATAATATCATAAATATAGGAAGCGGCGTCCCAGCGGTAGCGCATGGTAATCTCTTGTTATTAAATGGATTACATGGCCCCTTTGGATTGAAAGTTTATTGGCCTTCTGCAGGTGTTCACAGTAGTATTATCTATACTTTTGTGATGCTAGCATTTCTTCTCAAATTGGATATTCCGCTTGGAAGGAAAGCAGTATATTTTTTTATAGGAACCATAGGTACGGGTTTCGTAAATGTCATACGAATAACTTCGTTATCATTATTTGCGTTAATCGTAACCACAAATGTCAAAGAATGGGAGGCCTTTCACTCCGTGGCAGGTGAGATCATGTTTCTCCCATGGTTAGGAATCTATCTAGTAGCCGTAATCTGTGTCGAGGGTATAATTGTCCGTACGCTGTTACCCCCTCACATCCCTGGTACTGGTTCTAGAGCCGGAATTCCACTGAAAAACATGATAAAAATGGGGAGGGATAAACTTGATAGGCTAATAAGGCGAGAATGAAGGCCCTTGGGGTGTTACTTTGAAAAAAGGAATTTAATTTGTAGATCAAGGATGGTTAGAAGGGAGTTGATATGTAACTCTTCTGGCCATGAATAAAGATTCAATCGTTTTCTTTATATTTGTCTAGTCCGTATCTTTTACAGCGACTCGATTGCTTTGGAATATCCGGTAATCAGTGAGGCCGACGGCATCAAATTACAGCCAGAAAGGATGATAATAGACCAACTGTACTATTGCATACACGAAGAGAAAGTTTTTCTGTTCTATAAGGATGAGCAGGAGCTCCTACACTGTTACGAAGTTCAAGATACAGATCTGGTTAAGGAAATTACAGCCAATCCTAACGATATTGATAGTATATTGCAAAAGCACGCCAATACCTAAATACGTGTTGACATCAACAAACATTATATTTAGTAGAAGAGATAATTTTACAAAATGTCGACGGGTAGAATAAACACACCGAACAGAGCAACCAACGAAATTTTTATAGGTAAAAAGCCTTTGATGACCTATGTCACTGCTACCCTGGTACAACTTGCCAACGAGCCATTAGTCGTCATCAAGGCCAGAGGGAGGAGCATAACACGGGCAGTAGATGTAGCGCAGATTATTGTGAAACGAATGGATACATTAGGCTATAAAATAGGGCCTGTTAAAGTAGGTTCGGAATTGGTGCGGTCAGACGATGGTAGAACAAGGAATGTTTCAACAATAGAGGTTTCAGTCTCACGTCTAAAGTGACTTCTATTGAACCAGTCAAGTTGTTAATCATACAGATGTTTATCCTATAATAGAATTCAAAATTCGATGAAATCGGAATAGCTATGCATGATTTACATGGTCGATGGTTAATACGCAGAAAATAATGAATATATTTGAATGCTAATATTAAAAAAAATGCGGAACTTAACGAATCCACATTTTGTTCTTTGTGGACCTGTCATATTGAGATAGATCACTGTGCCGATGTTTTTATCAATGAAAAATTTGAAAATGATTACTTCTTCAACAGACTGAGCAACATCCACTGTAATCACCTTGATATAATTATAGATAAAGCTTCTAAAATTTTTCTCGAAAGAGGCATGGCATGCTATGTCTATGTTGACGAGGACAATGACAGATTGGAAAGGTTACTGTCGCACATTGGTTTCGCCTTTGTAGATACTCAACAAGTTTTGAGGATACCTATACAATCAGTAATATTTGAAAGCCACAATATTATTGTAGAGAGGATTAGTCGAGATTCATTACCAATCTGGATTGATATCTTTTGCAAATCATTTGGGACAATAGAATGGCAAGATGAAGTTGAAAGGGTATTAGAGAGACATTTCAAAGAACTCACGCTGCTGCTGTCTTCCATACAAGACAACAATAGCAAAAAACTCCCAATTGGATGCGCAGCTTTATTGGATCGTCATAACCTTCTGGGTGTCTATTGTTTAGGAACAATTCCAGCCTTCAGAGGCAAGGGATCGGCCAAGAAGTTGCTAGAATTCTCTCTTCAGGTTGCACTTGAAGAAGGCGTCGACTCGGTTACTCTTCAAAGCTTTACAAATGAGGGGTTCATCAGATTTTATAGAAAATTTGGATTTGATCTCCTATGTAAGAAGAAAATATATGCGTTAGCGAGGTAACGCTAAATTTAGCTGGATGAAGTATCGGCCTGAATTTCCTAAAGCCCAATATTAGCCTACTTTGGGAGAAATATCGAGTTTGAATCTCTAGAGTAGCTAGAATACGAAGTGATTGGCTACGCAAGGGCCGAAAAATCTAGTCTTGGGTTTCATGAATGATGTTTCCTAGTTATCTTGATAAATATATTAAACGGAGCGAGATGCTAGTAGACATGCGCAGAAGAATTCGAGTTGCCGTAGCAGGTGTAGGCAATTGTGCATCTGCTCTTTTACAAGGCCACTCGTTTTATAATAACAACTCACATGATCCGACAGGCCTTACGGCCCACAGCTTGGGAGGCCTTGAACCTGGAGATATTGATTTCGTAGCTGCCTTCGATGTTGTAGAATCTAAGGTAGGCAAAGATCTTTCAGAGGCGATCTTTGCACCCCCAAATAACACTGTCAATATAGCAAAGGTAAATCACCTGGATGTAAAAGTCGAAAAAGGAGAAGTTTGGGATGGCTTGGGAACGCATTATAGCGAAAAGGTAAAGGTTTCTGAGAAACCCGCGGCAGATGTACGGAAAATACTTCGTGAATCTAAAGCAGAAATATTGCTTAATTATCTTCCAGTCGGAAGTAGGGAAGCAACCAGGTTTTATGCGGAAAGCTGTCTGGACGCAGGGGTTTCCTTTATTAATGCTATACCTGTTTTTATTGCCTCTGATACAAAATGGCAACAGTCATTTCAAAACAAAAATCTTGCATGCGCTGGCGATGACGTCATGAGTCAGCTGGGTGCTACAGTTGTGCATAAAACGTTGGTAAAATTGTTTATCGACAGAGGTGTGAAAGCAGAGGAAACTTACCAACTCAATATAGGTGGAGATATGGATTTTTATAATATGCTAGACGAAAAAAGACTGGAAGATAAAAGAGTCAGCAAGACAAGCGCTGTGTCCGCCATGGCACCATACGATATTCCTATGCGTATTGGACCATCAGATTACGTGGAATTCTTAAAGAACGATAAGGTATGTTATATTTCGCTTAGAGGCAAATGTTTCGGGAACCTCCCAATAGAATTGGATCTTAAACTCCGAGTGGTGGATGCTTATAATAGTGCAGGGATCATGATAGATGCTATACGAGGAGCAAAATTGGCTATAGATAGGGGGATTGCAGGGCCCCTTGAGAGTCTCAGCTCGTATTGCTTTAAACATCCTCCTACTCAGATGGATTATCAGAAAGCAAAAACGAGATTCCTTGAATTCGTGGAAGGCAAGCGAGCACGCTAGAAACTAGTCCATACCAGCTTAACACTTGCAGTGAACTTGTACTAGACATCTCGTCTTGATACACGTCCATGGAAATCTAAGTTTTCAGGCAACTTTAGTACAGTTAAAGCAATGAGATGCAAAACAACAATAAATGGAATCAGCGGCTTCAGCCTAAGAGTACAGTTTAGATGATTAAGAACGATTACTATAGGATGACACAGCGGTTGTGAAATAATATACAGCCAGCTAATTTGTTCATTAACGTAACAATCTACGGAATAGAAATTTACTGAAATAGTTACTAGTAATTGCAGTTTATTAGCTCCTGATACGGCCTGCTGCTTAATTTGTACCCATTTTTAGCTCCTTACGACCTGTTTGTATTCCATACCTGAAGTCTAATCATTTAATAAATCCAGCAACAGAGTTTTCTCATCAAGTATTATGGACCATTATGATGTTGTAATCGCTGGTGGGAGTATTGCCGGATTATTGGCTG
>DATDLD010000127.1:0-8973 GCA_036519475.1 Candidatus Nitrosopolaris sp.
AAAGTAACCACTTGGATGTTTGAGAAAGTTCTGCAGGTCTGACTCTCTTTTTACAAAGCCTAATTAATAACATTCGAAGTATAAATTATTCGGTAATATTTGTCCAGACTGCACTTAACTGGTAAGCTATATTTTTGTTAAATGGGAGAAAAGTTAAAAGAAATTAAAGAGACAACAAACGATGTTGTACATATCATACGGGAACTTAGCAAACCTGAAGTACAAGAATCATTAAATACGATTAACCGTACCGCTGGTGAAGTAAAGAATATCATAGCATCTCTCAATGATCAGGCAATGATAAAGAATATCGAGAACATTCGTTTAACTGCTCAATCTATTCAAGATATATCCGTTAAAATTGAAAATATGGTTCTTGAAGTAAGCCACACTGGTATCATTGATAAAACTAATGCAAGTCTCGAAGCAGCTAAGGGTACTCTAGAATCCGTTAATAATCAGGGCAATTTTGGAGAGTTACTCGGAGCAGTAAAGGATATGTTAAATTCTATAATTGGATTGGTTGAGGAATTAAAACTCTCAATAAGATCCACAAGAAAATCAGGGCTAGTTCATGACATGGGAGAAGTCATAAAGGAGACTAAAAATATAAACGATAGTGCAGTCGGCAAGAATTTGAATCGTGAGCTTTAGAAGTCCCGAAGAGCTCCAGTCGATGCCTAATGACGCAATCTATTATGCGATCAGCGGCGCTCGAACTAGTTCCTCCTCCTATTCTGAACTAAATTATTGCTTTACTATCTAAGCTACCCTGGTGGAATATGTACTACACCTGCGTTGACTAGTTCAGATCCTATCCCGTAGCCAACCAACGCGATACCTGTTCCTAGACCTGCCATTTCGATTCCCCCCTTGATCCAGTTTTTTTTTGCAATTCGTGACTTAACTGAGCCCACGATAAACGAAGAACAAATACTTATTGCTATTGCTATTGCAATTGACGCATTCATTGAAATCAGCCCAGCTTTAACCACGAAATAAGGTAAAATGGGCAGAATGCCGCCCAGCAAAAACGAGCCAAACATTACGAGTGCTCCTTTTAGTGGACTTCCTAGGATTTCTAAGTTAAGTCCTAATTCCTCTGTTAGCATAGTTTTGAGCCATACTTCCTTGTTTGAAGTTACTTTATCTACTACTTTTTTCAAATCTTCTCCCCGAAAACCCTTGTCTTTGTATATGTCTTCAATCTCCTGCCTTTCCATATCCGGAGCTGACTCTATTTCGAGTTCCTCCTTCCTAATTTCGGATTCTAGTATCTCACGCTGAGATTTTACCGCTAAATAATTTTGAACAGCCATAGCCTTAGCACCTGTAAACATTCCCACTAAGGCTGCCAAGATAACAACATCAGCAGATATCTCTGCTCCAGCGACGCCTGCAACAATTCCTAACGAGGTATTGACTCCATCGCCAAAGCCAAACACAAGATCTCGTATATAGTTACTCTCTTTAATGTGAGGCTCTACGTGGCTTGAACGCTTAATCACGGGCATGATTTTGGCTGTTCTCTATATATTGATACCTTCCTCAGAAAAATATGCATTGTATAAGTTAAGGGATCTAAAACTAGAACTACCAAGTTAGCCAAATAACTATTATCTAGCTTCTGTCTATAGTCTTTCATATATCGCACTTATTGCTGTCTTACTAGATGCAATTGAATTCATTTTACTCGGAAATGCAACGAATAGATTGATGAAGAGTCTAGCTGCATTAATCGAAATACAATAATCTATTGCCCTCTGACCTTCACAGGGTTTATTCTTAACGATCCGAAGTATTAAGATACACCCGTCAGTAGAAGCTATTGCCCTTAAAGAATTATTATCTTATTTAAAACGTTAGTATGGTTTGATTCTCAAAAATTATTAAATCCATGCTCATTACGCACCGTAAGGCGTAGGATGGCGCATATAGTCTATCCAATGCCTTATTGAGGTTTAAAAATTCCTCACAACGTCAGGCAATTTCGCAAGGCTATTATTGTCGTCTTATTATAAAATGAACATTACATGGAGATTTTAGAAGGAAACATTCTTGCAAAATACCTTTTCGGTAAATATACTGCAAATCCAAAAAATTGGAATTATTGGATTTCAACATCTTCCTTGAGAGATAATTTTTTCGATGCAGTAATATCTAATGCTAACGAGATATGGCAACTCAAAATTGATTCTATCTATAAGCCTACCCCTATTGTACTTGGAACCAAAGTTGATGTCGATCCTGTCAAGATAGAAAAAACCATACCTGCTAGTATACCATTCGGATATCGAAAGCTTGATGAAGCTGCAGTGGGGGCTCTGTTCAGGAAACTTGCCGAAGATCATGATGACTTTGGGAAGCACGAAACATTTACTCAATCTCTTGACACTATTCTAGGCTCTATTGAACCTGTAACTCCGGCCAGGCAGGGTCAGTATGCTTACGGACCTTTTATCTTTTCTGAAAGGAATCCATTGCATTCAAATGAGTATCATAAATTCGTTGCCGAGAAATTGGCGCTAAAGATGCGCGAGAGCTTTAGGAGACGTTATGCCGGTTATGGTTAGTTCATTTTTGAACCGAGTGGATATTTGGGTTAACACTTAAAGGTGAAATTAATAAAGTGATTAAATGAGTTATCTCTAGACTAGTTGTATCCTTTTGCATCATGAAAGAACAAATTCAATGATAGCTCATTTCGATGTCTTAGGTCATGATTGTAACTCTATTAGAGCTCTGTTAATTATAGATGAAAATCCGATATACTTGGTGAGGAGCTCAACTACCGACTCCAATGCATTCTCTCCCTTAAATCCTTCATCGTATTTTATCTCAGCAGTCCCTTTGTCAGTTTTTATCAACACAGTGATTAGTGAGTAATATCCTAGTTTAGGATCGTAATTTTCTATATATTGGCGAAGCTCTATATGTTGTATAGTAAATCCTTGGTTCTGAAGATTTCCTCTTGTTAGGAGGACGGCAGATCTGTATGGTGGATGCTTTATTCTCTCCTCATCGATGTCGCATTTTTTCATCTCTTGTGATAATCCAAATATCGGACCCATTCAGGAAACCAAAGCTCATATTCGGATACACCTATCCCGCGTGCGAGGATTGATGGGGAATTATAATATAATGCATCTGTGCCGATCTCTTTGCCTACTTGCTCATTAAGTTGCTCTATTGATGTAGCTTCACCTACGTACTTGTTCGCTATCAGATCTCTATTTTGAGTATATAAACCGACTTGCCTTCCGTCTACAGTGGGAACGTAACTCACAATAATATCTATATGGTTAGCTCCTGCCTTACGCAAATAATAGAGTGTTTCCCTTGCTGTACTTCCGGTCTGGATAGTACCTTGAATCGACGCTATTTTTTTGTCTTTGACTTGATCCTGCATTACAAATTTAAGCGATCTGCCCGTTGTCAGTAATTTATTTTTACTGACAAGTTCAGAAAAATCGATCATATGATCCGAGTCATCGTATCTGTCTTTAATTATTCCTTCAGAAATCTCAAAGGATCTAGAATATCTCTCGTATTCTAGACTAAAGCCTTGCGTCATAGGACGTGTGTAATCTGGCTCCGCATAAGCTGAATCAATAGTGATCTCGTTTCCCAGAAAATTGCCTTGTTCTTTGCCTATATTTTTTCTAATTGCATAAATACTCTTATTATTCACTATCGATGCTACATGGGATTCTCGAATGAACTCGAAGGGATCCATCAGAATTCTAGCCTGTGGTAGGTATGCTAGAACTTCCAAGCCATTTTTCCTATTTAGCTTTAGGAGTTGTCCCGGCCTAACATCCTTGAAATCCATGTCTGTTAACGACGTATGCAATGAATTCTCTGATGCAATCATGACAAATGATCTATCATTATTAGTCGCGGAGACCAGAGGTTTGAAGCCACCGCTATTCCTATAAGCATAGATATCGTCTTCTAGCTTAATGATCATATTTCCTCTCAGATGCCTATCCAAAAATTCTGCTGCACGTTCAGGATGAGATTGCTCTTTTAATAATTGTGTGAAAATATAATAAATCTTGAAAAGTGAGTCTGAATCCTTGGCCGGGCCTATTTGTGGGTGTAAATGCAATTTCTCAGTATCTACAAAAAAACCATCGAGCGCAACTCGTATTGCTGCCATACTGTGAAATCGGGGAGATCTTTTAGACAAATATCCTAACCCGGCTAAACCATATAGCTTCTCCTTTTCAGCAATTTTTAGCATTTGGGGCTCTGAAAGAAGAGACCCTTCGCCAGAAGCCGTGTTATTACCTACCGTTATGCTCCAATAGGCTTTACCTCTATGCTGTAGCATTCGCATTGAGTGCAGCAGAAGGTGCAGGATGTTTCCTTGTGAGCATAGATTGTAAAGAGCGACTATACCGGCCAACAGGTTGTACTAGATTATGTCTCTTATAAGACTGCATTAAGGTCCTATCCATATGAAATACAGGAAAGACTTGCTTTATTGAAAATGAACGTGCACAGAGGTTAATCTAGAGTGGAAGTTCTCAAGAAGAAATTTGTGCTAGTAATATTTTGAAAGGAATTAATTCAAGGAATAATAACTCAACACAGTCCCTATGCTAATCGGGCTGATTGGTAAAGCAAATGTAGGAAAGTCTACGTTCTTTAACGCAGCTACAGGACTTGCTGCAGAGACTGGAAATTACCCATTTACTACTGTTAAACCTAATATTGGAATAGGATATGTCAGGGTTGAATGCGTTTGCAGGTCATTTGGTATTCAAGATAATCCTATTCACTCTATATGTGTAGAGGGAAATAGGTTCATTCCATTAAAGTTGCTTGACATAGCAGGCCTTGTCCCCGGCGCACACATGGGCAAAGGTCTCGGGAATAAGTTTCTTGATGAAGCAAGACAAGCTGATGCACTCATTCATATCGTAGATGCCTCTGGATCAACGGATAATGACGGTAGACCCGTGCAGGCAGGAACTGCTGATCCAGGTACAGACATCGCATTCGTAGAACACGAATTTGATTTATGGCTTTCTTCCATTGTAAGCAGAGATTGGAATAAGGCGGCGAGGACTTTTGAAAGTCAAGGTATGAAGCTGGAACAAGCATTGCATAAACGCCTTTCAGGTCTTGCTATACCTGAGGTTCAAATAACAAATGCTCTAGTGAGATCTCAGCTAAGCAACAAGAAGATAGCAACTTGGAATGAAGCAGACATTTTCAATTTTTGTAGAACGCTCCGGATAGCATCAAAACCCATTGTAATTGCAGCAAATAAAGCTGATATGCAGCCAAGTCCTGAGAACATTCTTAAAATGGAAGCAAGAGGTTTACAAGTCATTCCCTGTGCATCTGAGGCAGAAGTAGTGCTTAGACGTGCAGCAATAAAGTCGGTCGTACATTACATACCTGGTGATCCCTCCTTTCAGGTCAATCAAGACGTTGTGTTGAATGAACAGCAAAAAAAAGCATTGTCTATTGTGCAATCACTCATCAGCAAATATGGGTCAACTGGCGTACAAAGGGTCATCAATGTAGCATGCTTCGAGCTGCTAAAAATGATCGTCGTATATCCAGTTGAAGATGAGCTAAACCTAACCGATAAAAAAGGAAACGTGCTTCCCGAAGCGTACCTACTGCCAGAGGGTTCAACTGCAAAAGATTTAGCTAACTTGGTTCATGCCGAGCTTGGAAAAGGCTTCTTGTATGCTGTCGATGCGCGTGATAAAAAAAGATTGGGAGCCGAATACAAACTTAAGAATAACGATATCATTAAGATAGTTTCCACAACTAGCAGGGGATAATATAGATAGATGATAAGCCTGGGAATAGAGAGTACGGCTCACACATTTGGTTGCTCAGTTGTAGAAGTTTCTCTGGACAATCGTAAGTCAGGCACGATACTTTCCGATGTACGCGAGGTCTACAAAGGATTAGCAGGCTCAGGCATACATCCTCGTGAGGCATCGAGACATCATTGTAACGTATGCTTAGAAGTGCTGAAAAAATCTCTTCAACAGGCAAAAATGACCCTCAAGGAAGTCGATGTGATTGCTTATTCTGCAGGACCGGGGCTTGGGCCGTGTCTGAGGATAGGCGCCGTAGCCGCAAGATCTATTGCCGCATATTACGGAAAACCACTGGTTCCAGTTCATCATGCGATAGGTCATATCGAATTAGGGGCTATGTTGACAGGCGCTTGTGATCCGCTAGTTTTGCTCGTTTCTGGCGGCCATACGATGATATTGGCCTTTTCTGAAAATAGATGGCGGATATTCGGCGAAACGCTTGATATTACTATCGGACAGTTGCTCGATCAGCTCGGAAGAACAATGGGCTTTGCCTCACCGTGCGGCGCAAAGATAGAATCTCTTGCTGATCAATCTTCTAAAAAGTACTTACCCCTTCCCTACTCCGTAAAAGGTAATGACGTCTCATTTTCAGGCATACTCACCTCTGCGATAAGACTTGCTTCGAACAAAAATAATACAAAGCAAGATGTATGTTATTCGGTTCAGGAGACTGCATTTGCGATGATGATGGAAGCTTTGGAGAGAGCTATATCGTTTACGCATAAAAAAGAGATTATGATTGTGGGAGGCGTTGCTGCAAACAAAAGGCTTTCAGAAATGGCGCAGGGTGTATGTGGAAGACATCACTCAAACTTCTATGTCTGTCCTCCAGCATTTGCAGGGGATAACGGTGTACAAATTGCTTGGACTGCTATACTTGATTACGGCTCTTCAAAAAATAGACATATAAATATTGAAAAATCTTTTTTACGCCAGTCTTGGCGATTGGATTCCATAGACATTATTTGGCGCAACTAATTGACTTTATTAGACGTTATCTGATCTTCAATCGCCTTAACCCATTTTCCGTTATTAAACACACTAAATTTGTACTCCCTATCACCAAGAACAATTATAAGTTTTGATATAATAAAACCTTCTTTTTTGACAGACGATATTTTGTCAAAGGAGATATCCAAAAGAACCTCTCCAGTCTTTTTTGAAAGGGTTGCAACGTTCCCCTCTGTCTTTTCAAATATTATTCGTTGGTTTGTTAAAGTAAGGATCCCGTTACTTAATCTATCCTCTGCGCAATCTTCTTGCATGATTCTTTTTTCTCCAGGCCTAGGTTCGGCTGAACTCACGTTTTTATGGTCTATTAGGACGATATATTATTATTGCATCAAAGGAAGCTATTAATCAAAAAAGGTGCAGAGGCTGATATTTATCTAATTGACTGGTATGGGAGAAAAGCTATTTCAAAAGTCCGAACGCCCAAGCCTTATCGTCACAAATCGCTAGATGACTCAATCCGTAAAAACCGCACTATTCACGAAGGCAACATGTTATCATGCGCTAAAATGATTGGTATTAGGTCTCCGTTTATCTATTTTATTGATCCGGTTCGGGCTGAGATTGTGATGGAGTTTATTGAGGGAAAAAATGCGAAAGAGATGATGACATACGATTTAGCTTACCGGATTGGACGTTATGCAGGATTACTTCACTCTAATAACATCATTCATGGCGACCTTACAACGTCAAATTTTATCGTCGGAAAAAAACTAGTTCTACTTGATTTTGGACTAGCCTTTCATTCTGTGCGGAATGAGGATAAAGCAGTAGACGTAAAATTAATAAAAACAATTCTTAAAAGCGCCTATTCATCTGTTTATGAACGAACCTTTAATGGTTTCCTAAAAGGCTACTCGAAAATGGTTAGTGCAAAGGAGGTTGGCAGAATTTTGAAAAATGTTTACGATATTGAACGTAGAGGACGATATGCAAGGATAATTTGAATCTAACTCATATCTGATTCAAGATGTGTAAATGTCCGCCTGTGGTCCGTATGCAGATCTGTTTGATTATTGAATCCATTCAAAAATACTTTCATATGTTTTTATTTTGGCAGAAAACATACGAACCATGCATTTAATTTATTTTGCAAGTAATAACAAGAATAAGTATAGAGAAATTAAGTCGTGGGTTACAAAATCTGCCCTAAATCTAAAATTTGCTCATCTAATGTTAACCGAAATTCAAGCAGATCTGATTGACAATATTGCAATAGAAAAGGCGAAGGATGCATTTCTCAAACTCTCGAAGCCGGTACTTGTGGAGGACGATGGCCTTTTCATAAATTCGTTGAATGGTTTTCCTGGTCAATACTCATCTTTTATATTTAAAACTATTGGTAACCCTGGCATTTTAAAGTTACTAGCAAAATGCAGCAACAGATCTGCTAGCTTTATTTCAGTTGTTGCATTCTGTAATCGGACTAATATCCGAGCTTTTAGAGCCCAAGTAACTGGACAGATCTCGCAGGTAGTCACTGAAGGAGGCTGGGGTTATGACCCAATTTTCATTCCGGATGGTGTCACCCGGACTTATGGACAGTTACATCTACAAGACCGAAAATCGCTATTTTCTCATCGCATAAGGGCATTTGATAAATTCTTAAAATGGTATAACAAGGTGCGTGTAACATCCAAGACATGAAAATTTCAAATCAACAATTATCTGCCTGTAAGCGATTATTTACATCAAGGCCGCAGAGATAGCTTTTCAATACCCACTTGGATTTGTCGATGTACTGTGTAATCCCCCGCCTGGCGATTCGCTAGCTTTCATTAGCTTATTATGAGCCGACTCTCAGCCCGCTGGCGGGACGGGATGTGGAGCATCCTTAACTGTAAGATTCACAGTAGATGTATCACTTTCGCCTTCATTGTCAGTCACCGTCATATCAAAACTGAATGTGGTGTCACCTGAAACATTGGGAGCGGTGAACACTAAAGTGGGCGAATTTGCATTTGCGAAGGCTATAGTTGGACTGCCAGCGGTTTGAGCCCAGCTATATCTGAGTATACTATTTGAATCTATATCGTAGCTTCTGCTGCCATCAAGGATAACCGTGGAGTTTTCGTCAACTATTTGGTCTGACCCGGCTTTTGCAACG
>DATDLD010000128.1:0-5488 GCA_036519475.1 Candidatus Nitrosopolaris sp.
CATGAAAGTATTAAATGACCGGTCTACGGTCTATAGATAATGGAGAAAATGATGTATAATAGACTGGCAGTGGCTATCGCCGTAGCTACTAGTATTATGTTGGCAACTTCAGGTTCTGCTGCCTCGGTACTGGCTCAACGATATTCTGCACCAACTACTGCACCGATATCAGGAAACCCGAGCGGTAATTCGCCTATGAAATCAGCTAACACAACTTCCGCTGGTGGCATGATGAACAAAACAGCTGCAGGTAATGCGACAAAAGCAGGTAACACGACAACTCTCTCCGGCAAGGGAACTCCTGGAGAGCCATTCAAACCAACAGGTAACATGACCGCAGGTAATGCGACAAAAGCAGGTAACACGACAGCAGCTAATATGACAAAAGCAGCGGGAAACGCAACCTCAACAACCATAACTAAGCTTGGTCAAGCCATCGGGGGCGGTCTTAAGGGCGTAGGCAATATGATATCAGGAGGTAAAAAATAAAAAATTACTTTGACTTCCAAACAAAAAAGAATGCTCAGGAAGCGAGAACGTTAGCATAATTATTAGCACAATCGTACTTTAGCCGCCTATCTGCTCACAAAAAATGAAGTTGATTATACAAAAGTAGGGATAACAATGCTGGGGGCGGCGCTAAATACCCCCTGCTACTTAGGTAAGAATAATGTTGTGGGTAGCACTTAATGGTTAATCGTTGAATTACTTTTTCTCGAATGAATTTTCGATAGTTGTATTCTGAAGAAAAGGTTTGTTTCTTCCGAAATAATAACAGATCTTTTGCTAAGATGATTTCAATATTAGGTTTCGACTGACTTGGCCTTACAGCTAACGCTCAATCAAAAGAACATCTAAAGATTATTAATACAATAGTAGACGAGCGGGAAATCAAGAGGGGGCCTTTCTTACTGCAGTTACACCCATACATATTGCTTAGTGCTCCATGTCCATCTTCTGAGATTGCAACGACATTTTTCTGTGTTATATTGAATTCTATTCCAATTTTTGTTCTCAGCAGAAGCGCCTCCGAAAGTCTAGTTTTCTAGTTCTAATAAAAAAAGAAAAACATCATTCAAAGCAGGATTATCCCAAAATCTGAGGAGCTTGGGCAAACATGGTTATAGCCTGTATTTCATGCGGTTCTAATGCTGCAGGACCTATTGCTATTACTGCGAAAAGCACCTTCAGCAATACAACTATGATTATGATTACTACCACAACTACTATTATAGTCCAAAGAAATCCGAGCACCATACATTGAATATACTCTGAGTTCTTTAAAAGGATCTATGGTAATGTCTTAAGTAACAAATCATCCTTTGGCAAGTCAGTAGTATTATTACTAAACAAAAAGGAATATTAAATTTGAGCTATACACTGGATGCCCTAACCATTTCTGTAACGTATTGTATATTATCCATTATTGGCTCCAGCACCATTAGTGCTTTGCATTATCTTTTCTCCAAATGTCTTACCATTATCGCTATACAGCTCACATAAAGAGATCATTATCTTTATATCGATTACTCAAAAAAGGAATTTCTAACGATATATATAACTAGGCTGTATTATGACTAGAAGAAAATATGACTTCAGAAGAAAAAATAGAAACTAAGGAAAAAAAGCAGATAAAGAGAGACGATAAGGGTAATGTAATCGAAGAGAAATACGAATCGAAGACAGAATCAAAAGAATAAAAATAATTACTACAACTCTATAATATTTTTTTTAATATAGATAGCTAGTTATCTATACAATTACCGGTGAGTATATTAATCTCAAATATAAGGCAATTCAATTTGTTGGGCAAGAAATTCAAATGTATCCTCTGCAGAAAGAAAAAAGACTGAAGTAGAATTAGAACAACACCGCAAGATAGAACACAAAAATAAATAATCTTCTTTATTTCGTATATTTTTAGTACTATGGAGCCAGACCTGGTTGTGTCTCGGTTGTTATCTGCTCCCTGTTTCTAATTGATGTACCTTCAAGAATGTAAGATAAGGTTCAATTTTGAATATTTCTGCTTTGGTTGAGTCTTTTTTGCGCCAATACGCAGAACCCTGAATGTCCTATAAAATTTTCAGACAAATCATATAACCAAGATTAGATATAGTAGTTTTTACAAATCTTCTAAGGCTCCCTAGAAAAGAGAATCGAAGCAGATGGTTGCACGAGCCTAGAAGGGAAGAGTCAAAACGATTAAGTACCTCAAGCAAAGTTTTTTGATATCAATTCCCTGGCATATATACATGGCTTTCATTGTAAGTCAAATACTATATTATTACTATGTCCTCAGAAAATCCAAGAGATCAGACTCCAAAAAATAAAAAATCAAAGGACAAAACAGAAGAAGAAAGGGAATTAGAATCTGCCGAAGTAGAATCCACAGGTGGAGGAAAGGGAGCAGGAGGAGGTTAATTACTACGGCTTCATTTACTTTCATCAGTAGTATACAAGTGCTATAGAAGAAATATTGTGGTGATATAACCTTGCATCTGTATTGTTTCTTAAGCTTAATTGATAGAAACCAATGAATTTCACTTATTAGTCACAATAGTTAGAATACCACTTCACATTAATAGTGCCTCTAAAATCATGTCATTTGATCAAGTTCACAGGAGAGTGCAAATGGAGTCGAGAAAATTAAGTTGAACAAAATAATCTATGTAAAAACCCGGTGAATGACAAGCAATTTCAGTAGGGGGACTTGATTCTAACTTTAATTCTAGGATAAAGAACCTATTTCCTCATGAGGGTATTCTAACAGAAAAATATTTGAATTTTGTTACTATTCTTACTGTCCTGCCATTCTAGTTCCTATGATTTCAACTGTTCGATCGTTCTTGCTAAGGTCAATCTGTATTATTCTTGCATCCTTATTATTTGCTATTTCTTTATATTCTACAGGTTTCTTATCGATGTGAACTTCAAATTTTGCATCACCTGCTTGTTGTCCTTTATCTTGTCCTTTCGCATCTGTAACAGACCTTGGAAGTTCAATTATCAACTTCCCTTTATCTGCAGTAGAGCCAACAACTGCTAGAAGTGTTTTTTGGTCGGTATCTGCAGCCAAAGCAAGTAGGTTACCGCCAGTAGTATTGTATTTAATCGGATAACTTTTGCCTTTAAAGACCACATCATAGGCGTAAGTAAAGCCAGATCTATTTAGCATGTGACCACCTGCAATGTTACTGCTAGCATTGGTGCTTCCTGCAGATGATAACGGTGTAGTAGCATTTTCAGATGTCTTATTTGTTTGTGCCATTACCACTATGGATGGTGTAGCTATCATCATTAGAATAAACCCAAACGATATCATGATTGCTGTCAAGCGAACAAATGGAGCTATAGATGATTTCTTGTTGTTATTATTTTTATACAACATTGTGAATTCATAATATATTGAACAGCAATACTTATAGGTGTTTTTATGCGAATGCCCCCGCTAATTCATACTGACTGTTACTTTAGCGCTGGAGATCCTCAGGATTCTAAATTTTGACTAAAGGTCTTAATAATCTGTTTTCTGAAAGAAGGAAAAATTCAAAATGAAAGCAAATTGATGCGTAATACAAATGCGAAATATACCGAATTGCTGTATCTCCCTGATGGAGTTATAATAACTTATTATAGATCTAGTCGTTATTCAATATGCAAGTGGAAGCCAAATACATGTACCAAGAACAGCGCAATTTTACATCCTTGCAAAAAAAGTTAATTTCTTGTAGTTTTTTGAATCATTTTATAAATAATGAGAAAAACCCAAGGTCAAAAGAATCTATGTTCCTTCCCACATCGTTTGCAGTCATTCTCTTCTTGGCTATTATCCCATTACTCTTTACATACGTGTTTGCACAAGGCTCTCCTTTGAGTGGCAATGATTCCAAGTCCTTAGGCCCACAAGGGCTCTTGGGTACCATTCAAAATAAGACTAGCAGTGCTACTACTATTGATACGCAGTTAAATTCTACAAGTACCAACTTACCGATTCTCACAAAAATTTCAGACAAAGGAATCTATAAGGTACAGTTGAGATGGAGCAGTCCACCTGGAATTCAATCTCCTAATAGTTTACCAAAAGATGGGTTTACGATGGAGATATTGTTCCTTAACGCAACTGCTCCAGAACCTACAAACCAGACAATTTCTAAAAACGGAACAAACCTTAGAGATGATACAAGTTTACAAAATGGTGCTACTCCCATTAGCGAGCCATCAAGTAACCAGAATCTTGTTCCCATAGATAGTTTTGATATCACCATATATTCTGAAGACGGTAAAGTTTTGTGGCACAAATCTAATCCACCAATCATAGCAGGAAAGGCTGCTGAAAAGATCACCTTTGAGAATGGCTATACTGGAGGTATAACTATCTTGATCAACAACATCAAGGCTAGTAGCGGCATCGATAGTACTACTGCTGCTCGTCTGTCCAACACCAATATTACTACTGCTGCTCCTCAGTCTACCAATGCTAATCAAAGTGCGTTTAGTCATAATCCCGACGGCAGTTTGAAAACAGATTCTGTAAAATTTACTGCAAAGGTAACCTAAGAATCAATGAGTTAAAAAAGTTACTTATTGACGTAAGATTTAGATCAAAACGAATCGGCTTGGTTACAAATCCTTCTAGTAGTACTACTAACTAGTTTCATTGAACGTTATAGACATAGAATATAAAATAACAAATAATTTAATACTTCTTAATAGATTTAGACATACTTAGATTTAGATGACGTAACAATAGTTACTATTGGTCCTTTCAGCTCCAAAAATCTTTGTTTCGCAGTCGTAAATTACTTCTACCATTGCATTTATCGCAGTATTTTTCTATGACAATGACACCGTCGCCGACATCAAAGAAAGCTTCCTGCGTAGCCATAGTACCACAATAGACACAGAATTTTGGCTTATCTTTATTATCCGTAAATGGATTTACTGATTTTAAGATTTTTTGCAAAAACCTAACCTCTTATCATTCGTAAGTAAAGGTAAGCACACTTAGTACCAAATTCAGCTAGGCTTTCACAGAATGTAACTATGTGAACTCTTTTTGTTTCGTAGTTATGCACTGTGTCTTTATTATTAGGCATGTAGTTTCATCGCACCCATCATTAAAATGATAAACATTCACTTCTCACTATAGTAATAGTGAGCATCATACTTAAACATATGACTTCCCACACATAACAAAACGACTACAACTTGGAAGAAGCATAGAATATTGCTGCAAACACTCAAGACGGGAGAGAAAAGATACAAGCGTTATCACTAGCAAAAGAATACCATCTAATGAAGTTGAATTTACTAACTAATGCTTGTCTTGGAGGATCTAGCTGGTGACTTATTTAGTGGGTATTGCATGGCTTTTATTTATTAATCCTTCTTTGATCTTTTCGTTGTCTCCTAATTCATAAAAATATCCTAGTATCTTTCGCTGCGCCGGAACGTTTTAACGATCCAAGAAGGGTCCAGAGGGATG
>DATDLD010000129.1:0-2755 GCA_036519475.1 Candidatus Nitrosopolaris sp.
AAATGCCATGAATAACCTATGATCATTAAAAGCTTCAAGTGAAGCATCTTTGAGCACCTTTGGAGCAATTATACATATCTCGTCTTTGTTTTGTTCTTTTATTCTTACGCCCAATTTTATGAATTGGGAGGTGATATTTGCAATTCGGTCAGTTTCCTTGAGTCTCGTATGAGAAATGCCATATATTCTAACAGGAGAATTCGATCTTAACGCCAAGACTGCCACAACTGGGAGGAGGTCCGGTGTATCAGAAAGATCAAAATCTCCCCCAACCAACGATTCTGAACCGTATACCTTTACTTCGCCTTTGCCTGTGTCGACCTTAAGTTTGCCTCCCATTTTTTCAATAATTTCTATTATCTTAGAGTCAGCTTGTGGCAGAGAGAAATCCAATCCCCTAATAACTAATTCATCGCCTACTAAAATTCCTGCTGAGAGAACTAATGCAGCCGTTGAAAAATCGCTTGGAACTTCGAAAGTAGCAGCATTATAGGTATACTGTCCTAGATAGTATTCTGACAAATCGGGCTGATGATCAATTGTAACGCCAAACAATTTCATCGTTGCAAGTGTAGATTGAATGTAAGGTTTTGACACTTGCATTCCCTTGATCTTTAAGGTAATATCCGATTCTGCATATATCCCTGAAATCAACAATGCAGATACAAATTGACTTGAAATCGTTCCCTGCAAAACGGCTGTCCCTCCTCTAATTCCTCCTCCTTTCACAATGATAGGAGGAGTACCATCCATTTTCGTAGAATAACATTGAACCCCTAATTCATTTAATGCGTGTAGTAGGGGTTCCATAGGTCGCCTACGAAGACTCTCGTCGCCAGTTAATATTGTAAAACCGGTTTTTACCAGTGCAGACATCGCAGTCATAATTCTTATTGTAGTGCCAGAATTTTCAGCATCAATTATATTCTGTGGAACTTTTAAACGATGCTTGCCTTCAACGTACACCGTTGCTTCTTCGCGTTGGATTATTGATCCAAGCGCTTGGGTCGCAGCAAGAGTAGCAAGAGTATCGCGACTAAGGAGTGCATTTTTAATGCAAGATCTTCCTTCTGTGAGGGATGCTATGGATATTGCTCTATGGGTGTAGCTTTTGCTTGAAGGACACCTAATTTCTCCCGAGACTCTTGATTTGTTTACTTTAATACTAACCAAATATTTCCTCTACGCTGGCCTTTTGATTGTTGATTTTTGAAACTATAATCGTTCCGTTAAACTGTGAAAATGCGAGTTTTATATCATCTATCCTGTCTTCATATGTCACGGCTGCCACCGAGGGACCATTACCAGATATACTTGCTGACAATGCACCCTTTTGCAGGGCCGCTAGTGCAGGTTCGTATTTTGCTGACAGTGCAGCGGAAACAATGATTCCATTCAGTTTCATCGCTTTCCAATATTCCCCACCTTCGGCTAATTTAAAAGCATCAAAAAAAAGGTCAGAGATTATGCTCAGCTGATTTATATTTCCTCTAAATGAATTAGCCGGCAGAAATATTATAGCATATAGATTCTTTGGGGCTCTTTCATGTCGAATTAATTTGCGGGCATAGTTATTAGTTATTACGAATCCACCAAAATAACAAGCAGTTGAATCATCGTAAGCTCCAGTGACAGAGACCTTCGCATCTAGGGATGCCCTTACAGCAGATTCAAGAACTACTTCATCGTCTATTTCGTCGGTGATAAGTTTCCAACATGCAAGTGAAACAGCATTAGACACTGCGCTAGAGCTTTTCAGTCCGAAAGAAACAGGAATTTCTGATTTGATGCTAACGTTTACAGAATTTTCCGAGATTATCTGCTTTGGAAGTATATTGTAAACTATGCGCCTTATCAGGTTATTTTCGTCCATTGTTAGAATCTTTATACCACTTCCATCGGTGATATCCACATCCGCGGTTACCTTAAGAGAAATACCAAGTGCTGCGCCATTACCGGTTGCAATTGCATTGACTATAGAAATTGCACCATGCATTGTTGCCCTAACTTTATTCTTCAACCCGGTTCACCAAATAGACCAAAGAGCGCTTTTCTCATCGCCTCTAGCGGAGCACGCATCCCAGTCCAGATCTCAAAGGACTTTGAACCTTGTTGTAAAAGCATTTCATACCCATACACAATATTAGCACCAGCATACTTTGCATTCTCAAGCAGATTTGTGAGTATTGGCCTGTAGACAATATCATAAACGATAGTACCTTTGGCTATGTGCTCATGGTCTATGATACTCTGTTCGTCGTTCATTCCAAGCGGTGTTGTGTTCACTATCATATCTGAGCTAATGGCAAGGTCCTGAGCAGAATCGATGCTAGCAGCTTCACATGAAAGGCCCATTGAAGAACCTATTTTTACAAGCTCTCTTGCTTTCTCATGACCTCGAGTTGCAATTATTATTTTTGATATCTGTTTATTATCTAAGGCCACAATTACAGCGCGTGCAGACCCTCCTGCTCCTAGTAATAAAATTTTCATTCCATTAAAGTTCACATTGCGGGTATGCAAGGGTTCTATAAAGCCTGCTACATCAGTATTATAGCCCTTAAATCTTCCGTGAATATTATTAACAGTGTTTATTGCCCCTGCAAGTTTAGCGACAGGGTCAAGTTCATCAAGATAATTCAGGATGTCTACTTTATGAGGTATCGTTACATTAAAGCCAGCGAATCCAACAGCTCTAAGTGATTCTATTGATTCTTTAAGCTCTCCTCTTGGAACTCTGAACGATATATAGCTG
>DATDLD010000130.1:0-34590 GCA_036519475.1 Candidatus Nitrosopolaris sp.
CTATATGAGAAAGAGAGCATTAAGAAGAATGGGCATGTCTGGCTCATCAATGTTTGGATATAGTAGTGGTAGTTCGTTAAACTACTATTGTATGAGTTGTGGAACAAAGCACAATCAAGCTGCTTGTCCAAAGTGCGGTTCTAAGATGAAAAGAGTTGGCTCCTGAGACAGGAAATATATATGTACTAACAAAAATTATTATTGATATCTATAGAATTTTCATGTATGATGCCAAGGATACTGGATTGATTATCTAATTCTACACTCAATGGACCAATGTCATAATGGATTAAAAAATGTATATTAGAAAATGTTTTCAGTTTGGATTTCAATCTTACGGATGTAAAACCACATAATCAGCATTCCTAAAATGGAAGGTTATCGGGATGGTTAGGTCATTGGAGAAAATGAAAAAGACAATATCAATAGTACATACTTTGCTATGTGTAACAAAAATTCGGACAGTAAAACAATAAAAATGAGATTCTAAATGTCTATGACAACGTAATCTTCCCTATCATAGTAGGATGCAATGTACAGAAATATTGTACTAGTCCTGCCTTGCCAAATACGTGTTTGAAGGTTTGAACTTGACTGAGTTATCCAGAATCGAATTCATCTAAAGCTGAATTGCCAGATGGATTTCGTTCAGTTTACTATATGTGGAGCAAAAGAGTCCTCACATGTACTGTCCGTGTCGTATGGAATGAATATTAGTTGAATTACAGATACAATGATTATAATCTATCAAACATTTAGCCACCGTTGGAGCAGCACCTAAGCAACGTTAGTGCCTATCATTCATTACTGGGTTAGTCATACGTTAAACTTGTACATGGATATATATTCATGTACGAACTGCTACAAATGACTGCATGGAACTGACCCGATTTTTCGAAAGCCACTCCTGGAAACTGCTATTCCTTCTCCTGATAATTCTTGAAGTAAGAGCAAGAAAGACCTACTTAATAAGCCGCACGAAAAATTGACAATTATAATGATTCACAAGAATATGAATAAAAAGAAAATGTAATTCTACATACACGACAGAATTAAAGACATACAGATGGAGCATTCATGATGAATATCTACTTCCACAGTTAAGGAAATGTAATTGGATGATGCACACAGCTGTCATCAAGATAGAGGAGAACGTTATCATTATGGCAGTTAATTTCCGTTACCATTAGTAATGTATTTTAAACGCGCTCACCATTGGTAACAGTGAGTAATAGTGCCAATTGGAAGGATACAAATCTTAGAATATGAGAGTGTCCGGTGTGGTTACAAATGGATTAATCGGGTTAACGGACATGATGGACCAATCCCACAAAAATGCGCTAGATGTAAGCGATCGGGTTGGAATGGGGGAGAAAAAGATATAATCACTCCTACAGAAATGGGCTTGCGAAGACGTATAAAATATTTCAAAAGCCTGTATGAATATGCACCTCTCTACTTTGGTATCACAATAGATTGGCCTAATGGGCTATGTGAAAAATTCGTTGACATTAACCCACGACCGACCATAGGAGAGCTAAACCAAGTATTATCTCCACCAGGAGGCCTAGGCCTAACCTCGCAGAATCAGGGTATTCATAGAGGCTATGTTCCAGATCCAGATAGGCCAGGACAGTGGAAATACGACAACGAAGAATATTTAAAAATCCTGAAGCAAGAGGCACAAAAGCGTATTGAACTTATGCTGCAAAGAATGAAATCAAGAGGAATCAATGATTGTGATCTTGCTGCTGTTATTATCCAGCAGCATAAAAGAGCAGGAAGAGGCGAAGAACCAAACTATTAAATCGCATAAACAATTGCTAGAAGAAATCAAAAAACGCCAAGGTCACCAAATAGATATAAAATAAAATATAAACAAATTAAGAAGTTAAGAAAGCTAAGAATACAATCTATCATCCATTGCTAGGTTAGTTTACGTTATATAATTATACACATATATTTTCATGTACGTATATTTTCATGTACCACTTTTTCCAGGTAGTACTATCCTGTTCCTAATCCAAGGCTCACCGCATTTATGTTCGCAGGATTCCAACCCTTCTTGGGTTAAGAAAACGTCCCATTCAGTACCGACTACTCGTTTGTTTGAAAACCGTAAAGGCTTCCGTCTTCCCAGAGCATTCAGAATACTAGTAAAAGCTCAGTAAACTCCTCAACTACATGACCAATCGCTATAATTTTGAAGTATCAGTGAGCTTATTATTATTATATATTAAAATATGGCGATCTTTACCCTTTTTCTCATGGCAAAAGTCGTTGTAGGAAAAACTTCTGATATTCCAGAAGGAAAGATGACCCACGTAACAGCTGGAGGACAAGAAGTTCTAATTGCTAATGTGGGAGGAAATTATTATGCAACAGGTAATATTTGTACACATGCAGGAGCTGAGCTTCATGAAGGCGAACTTAGTGGTGGGGAATTAATCTGTCCTTGGCATGGTTCAAAATGGGATGTCACGACAGGCGATCTTAGATGGTTTCCACAGAAGTTAAAGCCACTTGGCTCATTCAAAGTTAGTATAGAAAACGAGACTGTATACGTGGAAGTCTAATGGTCAATCATTAATTGGCTCTAATTCAATAGAAAGATTGTACTTTTACCACCTTAGCTCTGGTCATCTTCTTAGTTTGTTAATTCCAGACTAGAACGTAAGTACTAAATATATAGGACAATCATCCTAGTATTTTTTTCACCTTGGTTAAAGTACGTACTTGTTTCCAGAAGCAAATTGTCTAAGTGTTATATTAAGGTAGGTGCATGGGCTTTGATCGTCATTCCGCCCTGTTATTAGAAGCGGTCAGTTCGCCCATCAAAAATGCCATGCACCAATAAGAGTACTCTATAATTCCCAGATTAAACTCTTTTGATTATTATCCTCTCCTTGTCTGAATCGACCTCTATATCGAATCCAGAGCTTATGGTTAGCGATAATTTTGTTCCAAGCAAGTCAACAGCAGGAATATTTGAAATTGCGCACCCTGATGCAGTAGTTATGTCGGCCTTCTCCGTACATATTATTGCTGCAGGAGCTAATTGATTTGCTTTCAATGAGTATATAGTGTATGCTCCAACACTGCTTCCTACAGCATATGGGAGGACCAATACGATATCCTTAAGAATTTCTCCAAATAACTCATGATTTCGCTGATCAATAGTACCTTTTTTAGCATTTATCATAGTAAGAAAGTTAATTGGCTGGTGTGTAACAAGAGCTTTTCCTTTGCCGCTACCACCAACAATTTTACGACAATTAATCTGTAAGCTCATGTCTACTTTGTGTAGTGTTTTATAATTGTTCTTAAGTCTTTAATAGTTGTTCCTATTTTGTTTGAATGGTTCATATAATACGCACATTTGATGCTATTTGTAATGACGGAGTCAACATCATCCCTTGTAACAAGGGGAGTCAAACATGTACAGGAATCGCATATAAACTCGCCTCCTGCTTTTATAATCTTGTCTGTAATACCTATCTGGACAGCCTGATGATGAATTGCTCTGGGACAGAAAATCATGCAACGTTTTGTGAATTTCTTACCCTCCACAATATCTGAAAGTAAATTTAGCTCATTCAATCCTAGCTGAGGGCTACCAAGGGTAATAATATCTCCTTCTTCTGCTGTATTTAGTTCATCTTTGATTGTGTTCAGTTCTTGTTTGCCAAATGAAATTACCTCCTTTGTAGGATCTCCTATGGTGAACATTCCACAGGAGCCAGAAGTACCCAAAGACGCTGAAAGGGCTTTTGCCTTTATCATCTCAGGTTTTTTTTCAATACCATCAAATGCCACACAACTTTCTTTTACCGTCTTCCCACCAAAGTAACCCAGTAATCCGTAGTCCAGTTCTGTCATCAGTTTAAAATCCGGTTTAATGGTAGCTTTTGGATTTCTCAATTCAGCGACTCTTAAGTCAGAATACGGAGCTTTTCCTGTAACTGAACTCGCTAGAGCACTAAGTGCACTTTCCTTATTCGTTAAGAGACCCAGGATTGAATTAGAAAAGATTGCAGCACTGCTTTCTGCGAAACTAACAGCACTTTTCTTCACAGGAATTTCAAAGATCTCGTAGGGAATACATGTAAATGAAGGAGTCGCTCCCATTGAATGATAAGATTTTATTATGCTCATTTGCTGCTTGACGAAGTAATCAGACATGTTTCCAGGTTTATTTCTATCAAATCCCATTGGATTAAGTGTAGTTTTGACTTTAACCTTGACTTCAGTACTGAATTTTTCGAGAAATTCAACACCGGCATCGCCCACAGTGTTGTAGTTCACGCCAGATAAATGTGCCCATTTTATAGGTATAAGTTTCGTTGCTTCGGTAGCATTACCTATTGCGAGCAAAATTCTATATGCAGATGCTAGGGCCTCTCCTGATTCGCCGCTAATGATCTTTTCTTCTTCTTTGGTCAATTGCATTTATACAAAACAACGTAACATTGCTATAAGAATTATTCATGTGTCAGTTCTGTATGTTATCACAGCTTTTAAGGACTGGGATTTTTTAATTTAGACATTTGATCCAAATAGAATGGGTAATAGAATATGAAGAGTTAGAAGCCACTGAAAATATTTAGTTCCATGATATTATTCAGATTTTATTGCAATCAAAATAATCTGCCATTTATAGTCATGTCAGAAAAAGTAATTATAAATTAAACCATCCTACTAAAGGATATGTTATACGAATGTTATGTGCCTAAAAGATCTACAATATGTTGGTGTGTCAGAAATGTATCCTCATACATCTCCAGTATCGTTGTTGATGATATCACTCGTCTTCATTAGATTACTTACGAATATTACCGCAACTGTACTGTACGGGTATCAAGTCTCAAATCAACATAACAAATCAGCATAACAAATCAGCAGAATCATTGCTTTCGCTTTAATCTGGCCCATCCAAAAGTGATCTTATTTGCTCTCACATATGGCTAACTATTTAGATTTTTTTCAAGAACAAGATAATTTGAATCAGCAAGGCAGATTATTAGGGTATGTTTTATTTGCAATCCAACTTTTCTCTTTATTCACAAATTTAAAAAAGCGTTAGTATCCTCCCGTAGCTGGGATTCCGAAAAAAAGAATGATCTGAAGGATCGGAAAGGACAATTGACTACAAAAGTTAGGAAAGAGGTGATGTGGCTACGGAAAAGATAGAATATGAAGAAGATGAAGATAAGCAATAATCGGAGAAAGACTAATTCTAACCCTGCTAATAGTAATCTCTTGACTTTGTCGAACACTCTCAAATATAGAAGCAATTTTACAGCTAATCATAATCGCATGTCCTCTAAATAGATTTTAGCTCATGATTCATTTTTGTTTTCACAACATGGAGTTTGCTAAGTTGTTATGATATACATTAAGACGGCTACTTTCGCATTGTTAAGGATTAGATTAAATAGCGTTAATTACTGAAAGTTATAGTATGGAATGTGCAGTGTACGACACTTATGTGAAAAAGAAAGACGGCAAGACTATGCATTTTGACGTAGTCGTGGAAGCTAGTACTCCACATGAAAGGGCAATAGAATACGGCAAACAATACCTCTTAAGTGTGGGTCAAAATGAACAGAAAATGACACAGGAAGAATGCCAATTCTGTCACATACAGGAAGCGCCGCCTGTAGTTGAAAAAGATATCGCTTCAAGAGGATATTTTATACAAAAAATGGAAGGATGTCCTCAGTAACCTTATCATTTTTTTGGTCTTTATTGATATTTATTTACTTTCTACCCCATTAATAAGAATTATTGAGCTATGATTTAGCTTATCATGAGATATTGATATATAAGTGCAATAAATTTGAATATTACGAACTACAAGCAAATTGACTTCAATTGCACGGCTCAGCCTAATTTGAATATTAGCGGCTAATACAATATAGGCTAAAGTTACCATAAAATTTATCAGCATAAAAATACAGCACTAATTTCCTTAAGTTAAATATACTTAGTAATAACGATAGTTCTGTAGAAAACTTACGAAGATATCGGTAGCTGTATTGCTGGCCCTGGCGGCTGTTGGAGGAATTTTCGCATTTGTAGGGTTATCTCTTGTCTTTATTCCCTATGCTCATGCAGCCCTTTGCAACAACAATAATAATGTGCCCTGTGCTATACAACCATCAGAACACAGCACGACTCCGTTTAAATTGCCTTCTGCAAATAGTGGGGTTACAGATTCAAAAGTAGACCATGGTGAGAAAAAAGAACCAGTAGACAATAATCAAAAGGATAACGATAATCATAATGATAATCACAATTCGCGCAAGACTCATAACGCTAAGAAT
The DNA here is from genome assembly GCA_036519475.1 of Candidatus Nitrosopolaris sp. Classification (GTDB taxonomy): domain Archaea; phylum Thermoproteota; class Nitrososphaeria; order Nitrososphaerales; family Nitrososphaeraceae; genus DATDLD01. Next base: position 6,327 of record DATDLD010000130.1, read on the forward strand.
GATAACAATCCACAAAAGTCACCTCTACGTTTACCATTTCCCTAAATTTTGTTAGCGTTATGATTATGTGATTTTGACTCGCTTGTAATCAACAATCACTGGCATTCGTATGAAATTGTATTGGATGTTTCAAGCATATGTACATTAGACTTGGAATAGTATGTGGCACGATATCTTTGAACCGTATGAGGCTAAAATAAAGTAAATGGGGATTGGCTCCAGTCTTTATGGATGGATGTGGAAGCCAACTATTTTTTTTCAATAATTTCGCCGATTGTCTGATTCATTGCTGCTTCTGCGATATCACTTGCGTGCTCAGCAGTCCTCCTTATGTCTTGTAAAATTAACTTGGTCATAACATTTGTAGGATTACTACGAACAATTTTTTCTTCCTTATCTGTAGAAGGAATTGTATCCTCTTCAAACAACCGTATATTTTCTGCTTTATTTACCACATTGTCTGCTAGAAAATAATCTCTTCGTAAAAGTGCTTCCACAGAGTCATTTAGAACTGATAAAGACATCTGGCTCATTTTTTCTATTCTATTAAGCTCTTCTTTTGAAATCTTTTCTTTTATTTTGAGACATTTATCGGCAATTCCCGATGCATGGTCTGCTACTCGTTCTATACTCTTTACTGCTACGCGATAACTTAAGCAATCGGATGTTCTCATTAACCCTATTTCCCGAAGGATTCGCTCATTTTGTGAGGCGATTACTAAATTGCGCAAAATATAAAGACTGAACCTGTCCACTTCATCATCAGATTTCACCACAGCGTTTGCCAATTCATAATTCCTTTCAGCCAATGATATCATGGCATCCTTGTGCATTGCAGTTGCAATTAAAAACATTCTTCTAACTGCCGTATTGACTGAAAGTTCTGGAAAAGTGAGCAAAACTTGAATTGTAATTATATCTGATGCATCTGCAATTATTTCTGTTCCTACCAAGTTTCTTCGAACTACCTCCCTAACAGCTTCACGCTGAGCAGGGTTTATTCTTCCTGCTTTAGACTTCAAGTGCATAATATTGTAGCCTGCTAAATACATGGATACAACTTTGCGTTTCAGAGAACTCCCTTCTTCATCTTGCATTACAAGTGAGGTTACTTCATTCTCCGAGTTAGATGATGTAGCTCTCTTAATTTCTGGCAATATGGATAAGGAATTGTTTGCTTCACGAACAATACTGACCGGATCACCGGCCTTCAGATGCATTTCACTCATCCATCGCTTCGGCAAGGATAAAATGTAGGTAGACCTACCTGTAAACTGTATTTTACGTACTTCGCTATTTTCACGTAAGGGGGTTAACACTGACAAGCTTTAGACATACATACATAAACGCATTACGATAATTGATCACATAGAGCTATATGCTTACCACCAATCTATATAGTCAGCTCTGGAACATGAGCTTCTGGTCGTGATATAATATAAAGAATCTCCGATATAACATGCACGATCTGAAATGCCTTCTAAATATCTTAGTATAAGTAAAGCTGAAATATAGCAGCGCGGATAGGCAGATTTCTTTGCAGTGTCTGTTTGGGAGAGGTATTCTCGCTAAGTACCATTTGATAAGACTGAAAAAAAGGGAATTAATTTTTATCTTAGTATATCATTAAGCAAATAGCACACAAGGAGACTTGATAGATTCGTAACAATGACCAAGAAACTCTTACTAGTAGATGATGACCAGGATGTCATTATCTCTTTCAGAAGGGGTCTCGAAGACAATGGGTACGAAGTAGATGCTTACACAGATCCTCTCTTAACATTATCAAATTTCAAAGCTGACTTATATGATCTTGCGATACTTGATGTGCGAATGCCACAAATGGATGGTTTTGAGTTATATGAGCGCATGAAAAAAATAGACAACAAAGTTAAAGTGTGTTTTATAACCGCGTTCGAAGTAAATTACGAGGCATTAAGAGAAGTATTCTCATCCTCAGAGACGGAATGTTTTATTCGAAAACCAATTGAAGTGATGGAGTTGGTACAGCACGTAAAAGGCGAGCTAGTACAAGCTGACTGATAACATGTTAAAGGATGCAAAATAGAAATAAAGCTACTATGTTTACATCTCATCAATGCTGCGTTGTTAAGGGTCGCTCTTCGATCTTTTCCAATTCAGGCTCAACATCCCAATCTTCCTGATGACAAACTTTATTTTTATACTTTGCTGGACTTTGTTTTCGTAACCTATGAAGTCTACATCGCGATAGATTCATAATTATTAATAAGGCTTTTGACCGGATTTACTACTGCAATTTATTAAAACACATTCTGAAAGCACGGAATTGCTTATCACTAAAGTTTTCATATACATTAAAGCTGTAACCCGTCTAGATGGTCACCAAGCAGAATACTTTATCTAAAGCGCCTTAATATATAGAGACATAAAGCAAAAGAGGATAAAAGTGAGAAAGAATTGAAGAGGATCCTAATCGTAGATGATGAAAAAGATGTTAATTTATCATCAAGATTAGTTTTAGAAAGCAATGGATTTCAAGTAGATTCATTCGATGATCCTCTACTAGCATTGGAGAATTTTAAACCCAATTCTTATGATCTAGTGATTCTTGATATAAAGATGCCCAAAATGAATGGCTTTTCTTTGTATAGAGAATTTAGAAAATTAGACAATAAGGCTAACATATGTTTCCTAACTGCTGGTGAAATGTATTACGGAACGTATGAGGATATATTCCATGATTTAGATGAAAATAGCTTTATTCGTAAACCAATAGAAAATGATGATCTATTGGAACGTGTTGATAGGATTATAAGTTCACGAGAAGAAGCCATTTAACTTTTTCCAAAAATGAACACTAAATCGTGCTCAGTATAGGACATATAGCTTCATATCTGAAGCCGCGAATTCAGTGTTACAGAACTAAAAACTCATACAGCCTTTTTTACTTCTAGTACTAACAATAAGTATCAGAATATCGATGTCAACAGATAGCAATGCTATTTTCAAGCCATTCCTTGCTTCAGGTATCATAGTATTAATATTTGGTGCTTTATGTATCTGGATGGCGCAAACCATTCAACAGAGAGAAGGAGAAGGTTTTTGGATAATAGGTTGGCGATTCCTAATTGGTGGAATTATATTAACCGCTGTAGCATTTGTAGCGAGACATTTTAAAAATATTTCCAAGCAAGTTGAATACTTATGGAAAATGCGTAAAGGCAGTAAATATGATGATTTATATAAACCATGAGGTGGGAAATTTTATTTCGATCTCAGTCCGGTAGCATCGATATTATTGATACAAAAGTGACAGGTCATTGAGCATTCTAGAAAGGGCAATTCCTCGCCTCGCTACCTTCTAGGTCAGTTATTTGTAAGATTCATTAATAACTTCCATTCATATCCTAATAATAATAGAAAGTCAACATAAGAAATCAAAATAGGACTTAACACAATCTGGAAAGTGTGAGACATGTTTAAGAACCTAGTCTATTTGAGTATTAGAGTTCTCGTAGCTTAGGTACCTCTTGAGGTAGCGTGGCATATTACAGCATGCAATACCCAATGTAGAAAAATGAAACGTTGCTTATTCCAATACTTGCATCTTGTACAGGAGTCAGTACACGTGTTGCAGGTTGAGTATCTGATGGCAAGTCTTGATTTTTTAATCAAGAGATATGAGATGTCAGTTTTTGATTGTGAAAAACCCGTAAGAATACTCCTTGAAGAAGGGTGTAGCATTCACCGTCTATCACATCCTGTTACAATGAACAGAACGAAGTCCATTATAATTCACCTCATTAAAGCAGAAAAGGGACAAAAGAAGGTACTTTATAACTGCATTTGGCCTAGAGGCTGATAAATTATCTGATTTTTCTGAAGGCGCAGCAAAGACCTAATGAATAAAATGTAGAGCTTGTGGTTAACTCAAAAAAAAACGCAGAAATCCATTGTACTAGAGTATCTACCTATGAAGTTCATCTGTTAATTCAGGACAGAATTCTTCCGAATACAAAAGACAATCCAAAGCCAGTAGCTTTAAGACCTAAAAGTCTGAGCTCATTTAGGTTTTCTTATCACTTTGAGGAAAGAGCTCAAGAGCTCTAGCCATTGTTACTTCACTAATCCATTCACATTGGATACCTACTTTTTCGTGATGCTTTTCAACGGCTACTCTGTCTGGAGCCTCAAGGAGGCAGAAGCATACACTCGCCTCTTTATTATAAAATAAATTCACATGGTCAACGCCAAACTCATCCCTGGGCGTCTCACATAGTTCCTTTAGATGATCTTCTGTAAAGGGGACCTTATGAACATCAAGAAATACTGGCATATATGCGTGAAAGTATGAATAAGCTTATATAGTTTTCATGGAAGTCGGTTCTCTACATAACCAGAACATTTTGCTCTGTGGATTTATATCTCGAGACATTTTATAGATGTATGGAGTCATTTGACAGCTGCTACAGATTCAGATGTTAAACAAATTCAGATGGTAGATGGCGAAGAGGCGACTGACTTAATACTACATATCATGTCTAGGATAACTAAAGAACTGGATTACTGTTTTGACCCAAGAGAACCATTTCTTCGAGCTGGCAATACACCGCTATGGAATGCAGTCATACAACTCAAAAAGAGGGGAGTAAGATTAAGGTTTATTATTGATGTCACTCAGGAAACCATCTCTAATTGTAAAGAAATAATTCGTTATGCTGAAGTTGGTCATATTGATTCAATTAAAGCTAATTTTGGAATTGCGGATGGAATGGAATATCTCAGTTACGTAACTGATGCCAATAAACAATTTGCAAAGCAGCTTCTGTATGTTAATGTGGATTCGTTCGTAGCTACACAGCAATATCTCTTTGACTATCTGTGGAGTAAATCAGTTCCAGCCAAAGAAAAGATAAGAGAAATTGAGAAAGGAATGATAAGAGACTTCATAGAAACTATACAAGAGCCTCAGCAAACACAGAAGCTAGCCCTTGATATTATAAATTCATCCATGGATGAAGTACTTATCTTATTCCCAACAGTTTATGCATTACGCCGTGCAGAAAATCAGGGTTTATTGGAATTTCTTGGAAAAGCAATAGAACGAGGAGTAAATGTGAGAATATTGATACATGTAAATGATGATAAGACAAGGGAGATGACACAAAAAAAATTTAATGAAAAAAATTTCAAAATTAATATGCAATACATCACTAAGGATTTGCAAACTACAATGACAACAATGGTAGTTGACCAAGCAGTATGCTTATCAATAGAGGTTAATGATGAGACTAAGGAAAATTTTGAAGACACAACAGGATTAGCTACTTATTCCAACAATGAATCAACAGTCTCTTCCTGTATTTCAATATTTGAAACTCTTTGGATACAGTCTGAATTAGATAAACAAAATAAGATTAAACAAGTATATTTTCAATTGTTTAAAGGCTTTAAACTTAAGGACGAGACTTATAGGCGCCGGTGGTTATCAGAACGTAGAACAAAACAGATGCAAGCTAAAGAATAGGTAAATGACGTTGGAAGGTTGAGATTTCGTTTTCTTGTGGTTTTATGTAATTATGTAATTATGTCAGTTTAAGCAGCATCAAAATATCTAAAAACAAAACCACTAGCGAATGTTTAGCGTAGAAAAATCATTATCAGAACACCTTTTTTCGCTAGGCTAGTAACTCTTAAATGGGCTAACGAAGTGCATCATTCTTCGATAAGGCATTATACTCATTGGAATTGTAATTCATTAACGACTGCTTCAATGCAATTATAGTTATTAATATATATTCTAAGAACCTTGGTTTCCTTTTTTTATTATTTCTCCTTCTCAGAGCATGACAAAGCTTTTATGTGCAAACTTCTAGTATTGAATAATGCCGATTAGCTCTGATCTGCTAGATGATATTAATCTCAAGATTATAGATATACTGGGCAAGGATTCTTCAACACCCTTTGTGGAAGTGGCTAAGAGGATAGGAATATCTGATGCAACAGTGCATTTAAGGGTTAGACGGTTAATTTCAGAAGGTGTAATTGACAAGTTTACCGTATCTGTGGATAATAACCGTCTTGGATATGACCATCTTGCATTCATGGGAACAAATGTTGAACCTGGTTTGGCAGAAGAGATAGCTGTCACCCTGTCAAATCTTGATGAAGTTTTAGAACTTCATGAGATGCATGGCAGATTTGACCTTCTTTTAAAAATTCGAGCCAAGGATTATGATCAACTTAGGGATATCGTAGAAAACAAGATTCGCAAGTTGCCTCATATTCTGGAAACAGAATTGATGGTTGTTTTAAAAACCAGAAAGGAAGACCAGATGGTTTCCTTGAAAAATGACATTTTAGATAAGGATAAATCAACATTCCTATTGAGTTCAATTTAATAATCATGGACTTCTGAGTCGGTAGTTCTGCAATTCTTATCAATAGAATCATAATCCTCAGCTAATTATTAGATATTAACATCTCCTGCACTATTCTTCAATAGATTTATAGAATAAGGTCAAGGATGGATTTTCAAAATGGTGTGGCGAGTAGTGTTTGTTTGTTTTTTGACCATGTGGAATTATCTCAATATTATCGCTCTGATAACAACAAATGATTTACATTTTAACATTTCACCTGAAGGGAACTAACTCTCATATGCTACCCATACCTTCGAGAATTCGAAAACGCGTGTCAAAGCATAAATAACAAGAAGTTTAATGAGATATCAATAACTAAGATTCTAATATTGACTACTACAATCTGGGAGTTAGTAATCGATAAATAACTAATAAGGTAACAAATTCTTGGAGTCAAGATGAATGAATAAGATTAGTGGAACATTAATAACGGTCATACTGTCAACAATAGCAATAAGCGCCAATATTACCTTTTTAAGTCCATTAATGTCAGTTCATGCAGAAAATACTACAACTTTAGGAGGCAACAGTACCAATGAGACTAAAGTTAATGGTGGTGCAAAAGTTGACCAACTTGCTAATCAATACATAATTACAATAAAAAATAGTTCAAATGCCAACGGAGACCTTCAATCAATAGTTGATGACGTCAAAAAGAGAGGGGCAGAAGTAATTCAAATCTACCAATATTCAATTAAAGGATTTTCAATAAAAATACCCCAGCAACTAACAAACTCCATAGTTAATCATCTAAAAGCTGATCCTAGAGTTGCAAATGTGGAACAGGATCAGAAGATGACGATAACCCCATTAAAATGATAACTTTTTTGGGATGATTGATGGGAGAGAACACAATCATTAATTTTCAAATTTTGCTTCTGTAAACATAAATAGTAATATGCATAGAGTTTAATAACGGTGGATCGCAGGACGGATAGTGAAGCTGGACTTTATGGGGCTAACGTTTTAAGACTATCATTATTGCTATTATATCTGTATTTGTCTTTGAATTTTTTTGCGATCATAACGCTTCATATACAAGTAGTAAGGTCTGCAAGATTCATCGAAGCACACGCTATCGCCACTATCATAGAGCAGCCTGTCAAAACAAGCGTTAAAGGCGTAAGGAATGTCCACAGTTCATCTCGAGCCTTTGCTGACTGGAGTACAAGCATTAACACCCCCCATGGATAAATCTATGGAGGAAAGAATAAAGAAAATCATTTAACGACGTCAAGATTGTTATTTACAATATAATGAGGGTATTCTAAAAATTAATGTAAATTGTATCTTTAGAACTACAGGAAAATCTATAGAACAAATTCATGAACAAGTTTCAGAGGTTGAAAAAGAAATAGATATGGCATGTCCAAGTGCATTTGTGACAATACATACAGAGCCAGGATAGACAAATCCTTTTACGTAGCATAAAATGAATTAGTGGGTATAAATATTGTCACAAGATTCTCCTATCGAAATTCGCAGAATAAAAGAAGTTGATATTAAAGGCGGTCAGTACTCGATGGCTTTCCTAGTGCGGGGTTAGCAAACGCCTCATTTCTGCTTCAGGAACGCCTCTACAGCAGATTGAAGAAAAGGACAAGAAGATCTTGGATCCTCCTATATATGCCGCTGGAAGCACAAAAAAGGCTTCAAGAAGACTTCAAGATGCCGGAATCCAACAGCTTTCCAATGGATCTATCCTTGGAATTCCGGCGTTATTATTGAATTAGGGGGCATGGATAAACCTGGACGTAATTGTCTTGCTCGTTAAAGTACTAAAGGATTCTCCGGATTTTCGAGCTGGAGCTGTGCTATCAGAGACAGTCAGTAAACTAGTGCGGGGTGTATCATGTGACGTTAGGTCTCTACTTAGAGAAGCAGAATCGATAGAGAAAGGATTACGAAAAATCAGAGCTGAACAAACACAACACGATGAACATCTATACGGTTGAAGATAGAGATCAAATATTCTTCAAAATTCTTGCTTTCTTTTTTCCTAAAACTATATCATTACTGCAAAAACAAGTACTTTTACAAAATGATGTTAATAAATCAGAGTTCTCGGTTCTGGGTTCTGGGTTCTGGGTTCCAATGGCTTCTAAAGATGCATGACGTGTGTAGAAGATATAAAGAACAATAGCCCTAGGGACAAGAGATCTGAATATTTATGAAAGCAGTCCAGCTATCCGAGCTAGGCCCCTTATTTCTTCATATGATTTACCACATATTTGGCTCTGTGAATACCTATTTTCGTTACATAAAGCCTGAAATAATAGATCTGCATGTTACTTGAATTCACCAAGGAGATACTAAACGAACAAATGAAGATAAATGAGCAGTAGATGAGCCCAATTAGGACAAAACTATTTTACAAAAAGAAACAGAGTAACATCGTACAATGTATAATTAGCTCTATGTAATTTCTCACTAGTATTATAATTGGTACATATTAAAAAACTCGAAATCTATGGCTTTAAGTCGTTTGGTTTCAGGAATACTGTTCTATACTTTGAGAAGGGTCTTGTAGCCGTAACAGGACCCAATGGCTCTGGGAAGAGTAATATCTTAGATGCTATAATTTTTGCGATAGGTGAAAACAGCCCCAAGGCACTTCGAGTAGATAAATTTCAATCATTATTTCATGACAGTCATCAAACATCCCATAGACTAATTCGCGTTAGTTTAACATTCGATAATGCAGACCGAGGGATTCCCGTAGATGGTGATTCTGTAACTCTTACAAGGGAAATGGAGGGAGAAAAGGGAGAAAGCCAATATTATCTAAACCATAAAAAAATAACTAGAGCTGCTCTGTTAGAGTTACTCGAGATTGTAATGGCTACTTCAAACAAACTCAATGTTGTTCAACAGGGCATGATAACAAGAATTTCTGAACTAAACTCTGAGGAACGAAGGAAAATCATTGAAGATATTGTTGGACTTTCATATTTTGATGAGAAAAAGGAAGAATCATTAAAACAGCTGGAGGAATCCGATCATCGCTTAGAGATAGCCCTTGCTAGAATCAATGAAATTCGAAAGCGAATTGACGAATTAGAAGCAGAAAGAAACGACCAGCTGAGATATGAACACCTAGAATCTGAGTTAAAGCGGCTAAAAGCGGTAATGCTTTCTAATAGCATAAAATCACTAAGAGATAAACTCGAATCACAGAACAAAGCTTTAGATTCAAATATCCTACGGGCTTCAGAATTATTCACCGAAATTGAAAGAAATCATTCAGAAACCGAAAAACTAGATGCTGAAAAAATAAAATTTATTCAAGATGTCGATGCTTCAAACAAGGTAAAAGCACAAAATGAAAATAGGATAACGAGTGCTGTATACGAAGCAGAGAGAAAGAAAGCAATGTTAAAAGAATCAGAGCACCGCCTTGTCAACATCGAAAAACGAATACTATCCATAAATGCAGAAAAACAAAATATCAAAGAAAGATCAGAGGTTTTGAACTTACAGATAATTGAAAAGAGAAGTGCGATGCTTGATACGTCCAAAGCGATTTCTGATTTACATGCCCAGGTAGAAGCAATTAATTTTCATATAGATGGACTAACAGCTAGAACTTCAAAGTATGCTAGTTTAAGGAGAAAACTAGAAGAACGATATAAACGACTCTTCACAATCAAGAATGATCTGGAGGTTTCGATTGCAAGGCTCGAAGAAAAAATTAAAATAAACAACGAGAAAATTTATTTAAACGACTCTAAGATCTCTTTGTCGAAATCAGAAATTGAGAAGAGCACAGAGTTATCGGTACAACTTAGTCAAATAATAGAACTAGAAGAGGTTAAATTATATCATTCATCGAATCTGATAAGAAGCTTGAGAGAAAAACAAATTATTTTTGAAAAGGAGCTTGCGAGCTCGTCTAACGTTTTATCTAGGGTTAGTGATTCAACTTCTAGATATGAAGCAAGAGCTAGTCTTGCAAAGGATGCATTGGATGACGACATTGCTATTGCAGAATTGATGAAAGCTTCGGATAAATTTGGAATCCAAGGACTCGTTCATAATGTAATAAGATGGGACAAATTCTATGAAAAAGCAGTACTTGCAGCGGCATCAGATTGGATGAAGGCTTTCATAGTGAAAAATGTAAAATCAATGATTTCAATTGCTGAATATGCGAAAATAAAGAGATTACCACGTCTCAAAATTATTCCCCTAGATCTACTTAGCACTGTTAAGAAATCAGCTACGCAAGATTATAGTGATCATGATTATGATTTTGAAGTAAATATATTGGGCAAGCTCTCCAGTTTTGTAGATTCTGACTATCCTGTGCTAGCCGATTTTCTATTTGGAAGCACTTTTCTGGTTAGGAATGCGACCTCAGCATATTTTTTGGCTAAAGATGGTTATAGGGCTGTTTCACTTTCTGGTGAACTCTTTGAACCTGCAGCAATCTCCATGTCGTTAAATTTTGGCTCTAAAATTTCTGACCTGACAAAATTAATCCTTCTTAGCGATTCTATCAATAGTTTGAGATATTCACTTAAAAAGCTAACAACTTTAATGGAAAAGAAAAATGCAGAGTTCGGAGAAATTGCATTGAAGATAGAGCAGTCAGAATCTAGCATTATGCAAATAAAAGAAAAAATTAGCAATGCAGCGACTCACACTTCTATTGTAAAACGCTCAGTTGAGAGTGCGCAGAAGGCCACTCACGAATTCTATTTGAATACCAGTATACTCAAATCAGACCATGACTGTTCAGAATCTGAGCTACAGAAATATCAGCGACGTTTATCATTAGTAGCATTCACAATAAGCCGAATCACTGAACGGGTCGCAGGTGTGGATGATACCGCGGTCAGAGATGAATTAGTTGAGAGAACCAGGGAAAAGAATCGAATCTTAAAATCCATAGAAGAAAAGGAAATTGAATTGCGTCAGATTATGACTACCTCAGAATCTTTTAAAAACCAATATGAACTTTTTCTAGAACGCAAGAGGCTTGTCGATGACGAGGAGGAGCAATTAATAGCTGAACAACAAGAAAGGACTAACCAAGCAAAAGAGCTTCAACCCGACTTAGGTTTACTAGAAGAGGAGCTCCGAAAACTGAGAGATGACGAAGAGCGAATCATAAATTCTTCAGGTACCTCTTATAGCGTATTACAAGTATACGAGCAGAAAATAAAACTACTCATTGAGAGTGAAAGGAGAGTCTCTAAAGAGTATAATAGTCTGGAAAGGGATATTGCAGTACTTAAGAAGGAAATCATAAATCTAACTTCTCATGAATCAGTTCTTATCAATGATTTATCTTGGCTAGGGTACAAGAATCTAATAGAAACATTTGATGCCGATCCAATCTTCAAAGGATTAACTGAGGAATATGAAACTATAAAGACTCGAATTAACTTACGTGCTCAAAATAGCTATAGCCAAGTAATTGAGGGATATCGTGGAATGTCGGATAGGAGAAATCAACTGGAAATTGAACGCAACTCGATTGTAGATTTCATAGAGGAAATTGTCAAAGAAAAGAAACATGTTTTTATGGAGGCATTTCAAAAAGTTGACACCAACATAAGAAGAACCTTTTCGGAAATAACAGGCGGAACAGCTTGGTTAGAATTAGAAAACATAGAAGATGAGTTTTCCGGCGGTATGACGCTAATGGTTCAGTTTCCTGATAAACAAGGACGCGAATCTACCGCCTTGTCGGGCGGAGAAAAAACTATGGCTGCCACAGTATTCTTATTGGCGCTCCAATCACTCAAACCATCTCCATTCTATTTGATGGATGAAATTGATGCACATCTTGATACCCAAAATACCGAAAAGTTATCTAAAATAGTACTCAGTAGATCGAAGGACAACCAAATAATTATGGTTACATTGAAAGATTCCACAGTATCTAAGGCAGACCTTATCTTTGGAATATATCCTAAGGAGGGAGCATCACATATTGTAAAGTATAGACATTCAAAACAAGTTCCTGTTGCTGAAATCAAATCCAATACAACACCAGACTAACGTTAATACTACCTCAAAAAGAAAGAGACGCCTTTCCAATGTCTTCTCTATTGAATATACTAGTTCTTTGAACTCAAAACACACAAACGCTTGCAAAAGCCGTAATTATATCATATCATGAAATATCGCAAAACTAGCATATCAATAGCTCCGACATCTTGGTCATAATGAAAAAGCGGCGTGAGTTTAATTAGTGGGGTGTTATAATTTTTATATATTGGTGCTTATTACCAATAATCTCTCAGATCCCGATATAGGGTTATAAAGTATCAGTGCATTATCGGGGATAAAGAAAACACGATACATAGTGTTGCACTTCTTCTTCAATTAACCTCGGATCATTTTTGCAGATTTCCATTGAGTACGGGCATCTATGATAAAATCTACACCCAATATCTGCTCTAACTTGTCCTTGCTTAATATTGATCCTCTTCATCATTTTCAAATTATTTGCATCAGGCTCAGAAATTGAGTCAATTAATGCTTGAGTATATGGATGGAGTGGATTCGATAGAACTTGATTAATTGGACCTAATTCCACGATTTTACCAGCATACATTATGGCAATAGTATCACCTATGTACCTAGAGGTAGAAAGATCATGTGTAATATAGAGGTAAGATATCCGAAATTTGTCCCTCAGGCTATTCATCAACTCAAGCATCTCTGCTCTAACAGAAACATCCAACATTGAAACAGGCTCATCGGCTACGATTAATTTAGGTTTGAGAACCAGCGCTCTAGCCAAGGCTACTCTCTGTCGTTGACCTCCAGAAAGCATGTAAGGAAATTTTTGAGCAATAACTGCGGCCGGTTGTAGCCGTACATCCTCAAGAGCTCTTAGAGCCTTTTGTTTTCGTTCTTCTTTTGAGCTTTGTTTATCATGAATACTCAACGGTTCCATGACTATATCCATTATCTTCATACGTGGATTAAGAGATGCATATGGATCCTGATGGACCATTTGGACATTTATGCGGAACTTTCTCAACTCGCTACCTCTATACCTTGTTATGTCTTCTCCTTCAAACAGTATAGAACCAGAGTCCACATCAATTGCACGTAAAATCAACCTTGCGATTGTAGTTTTGCCTGATCCAGATTCGCCAGCGAGCACAAAGACTTTCCCTAGTCCGATCTTGAAGCTCACATCGTCTACCGCCTTTAAATAATGCTGTTTGGTAAGGCCAAAAATTTCCCTAAGACTCATCTTGATAGGAAAAAACTTGCAGGCGTTCTGAATCTCTACGATTTCAACCACCCCGTAATCAATTCTACTCTAAAACCAATGATAATTTAAACGATTTTCTCTAAATATCATGCTCAAAATATATTCTTCTCTTATCTAGACTTCTAGTAGAGGGAAATGCATAGCCAGTTAGACCAACCATTAAGCTAGCCTAAATGAGAGATGAACATTTAACAAGATATCATTGAAATATCTACGTCTTGATATCTATCCTAGTTTTTTAAATCAGAGAACTAGTTGCATTATTCTTTCTAAGTTATCTCTAGTCTGACCCCGTTTATAGATCCTGAGCATTTGAATAATTTCTTCTCTTTTGGGAAGGTGGAGTGCCCAGTTTACTCGCTTTGAAACTACTCCGCTTAGAAATAGTGACTGAGCAGCAGCTGTCACATTAGAGGTCTTTCTTTGAGTACTTGAGCTCTCAAAATCAATGATAATTGGAGTACCAGATTTGGAAATTATTACGTGATGGTCCAAACAACTTAGTTGACCATGGTCTATATGTGCTCTATCTAAATTGTAGCATTGTTCTAGCGTTCGACTGACTACGTTTCTAACATTGTGCCGTGTGATGCCGGGCTGTCTAACCCAATCGATTATACTCCAACCATCAATAAAGTCCATTGCAATTAAGTTATCCGAGTGATCTATTAAAATGGGTCCGACCTTTGCCGAATTCGCTATCCGGTGGAAGGCTACCTCCCTTTTCATTGTTATTCTATTCGCATCAGTTCTTCTTATTTTGAGTGCACAAATTTTATTATTGACTTCGGCTTTGACCACAAGACTTACACATCCCTTACCCGCAATAGATATTTTCCCAATTTTCGTTGTTCCTGTAGATAAGATAGCGTTAATCCCAAGTGAATGAATCTCGTGCAACCTAGAAATGTATTCTAAATCACTTACCTGAGGGTAACAAAGAATTTTAGCAAGATCTAGTGAATCTATACCGATTTTACTGGAAAATGAGGGGTTCTGTTGCGAGAAGTTCATTTGCTGCGTCCTTTACTATTCCCTTTAATTTCAGTTCAGTACCTGTATATATATGACCATGCAGCAGAATGTCTTGCCTAAGTCCCTTAGTAACTCCGCTTCTTTCAAGTTGTTCAGTCAGTAACAGCATAGTATAATCTTTTGCACTTATTATTTTTCTTTGTACTAAAGTTGTGATTCTCATATCTTTGGCGATCCAGATTGGAAGATTATTTTTACTGTTCTTTGTAATAAAACTTGCAGAATCAGTTTTCCTAAAAACTGCGGGGCCTTTTTTTTCGGCATAAAATGGTAATAAAATCGATTCCAAAAGAAATACGAATGCAGCTGATTTTTTTTCATCAGTAATACAGGTGCTCCTAATAACTGTAAAACCTGCAAGTTCTAATTGTTGCGATATCGCGTTAAGACTTCGTTTCATTTGTCCCCATATAATATCTGGGCTACGTTTCTGATAAGTGAATTCAACTATCAGTAAGTTTGAATCGAGGTTTGTATAAGGCTTAACAAGGTCTTTTTCTCTCTCTATGAAAAACTCTGTCGATGGTCTATCTAAGAAGGCTCTGGCTGTGAGTATAAATTTCCCAAGGCTTTCTGCAGATATAGCCGTTCCTAAGTTCCTTTTAGGATCAATTGGATCCATTATAATAACATCACTTTGAAAAGTCTTCAAGATGTCTTCTGCAACTATGTCTATAGAAATTACATTTTTTTCTTTGCTCATCTCAGAGAATGCCCGCATTACTGACTCCACAGAACCATATTTTAAAATCAGTACTTCAGCCACATATCCGCTAAATCCATTTGTAGCAATTTCTGATCCATATATTCCAGCAGATTTTAAAAACTTCTTTAATAGCCTTACCTGTTTTCTTTTGTAATCATCTAAATTAATTTTTACATATTCTGTGTGAAATGGAGATCTGTCAGCTATACTTTTCCAACTACCTTTTGCCACGCTATAGCAAGGGACAACGTTGACTCTTATCCCTTCAATAAATGCTTCAACATATGGATGATCAGAATATCGCAAATACGGCTTGTATCTTTGCAGCGTCTGCAATCCTATTTGCTTGCCCAGTTCCTCAAACTCTTCTTCACTGATTGCAGGATCAATCTTTACGAAAATATCTATATCTGCATCTCCTTTGATCCACGTTGCCTTTGCAAACGATCCACCGAAGACCACCTCCTTTATTTTTGGTGAATTGTAATCAGAGATCAAGTTCTTTACATGATCGCCTATTGTGGTCAACTTTTTTATTTCTTTATCAGTTGGCTGACAATGCTCAGCTACCTTATCAAGGATAGAATTAATCGTAGTCACTTTGCATACACTGTAAATATATCTGAGTACACCGGACCTGAATATGTAAGTATGCTTTGTTTTAGACATATTTTTCTAACGACATCAGAACCAAAAGTCTTATCTTCATATCTAGAGAGTATACTTTCCATCTTGAGGTATCCCGTTTTGACCCTAAATAAAGTCAAATGAGGTACGAAGGGTTTGGTACAGATGACGCCTACATGAGCAATTCTTGATAGTACCATGTTAGCTAAATCGACAAGTTTTCGTCTTCCTTCTTCCTCTATTCCGATCCAGATTATTCGTGCAACATTTGTGCTTGGAAACGCGCCAATGGTCTTATAGATAATCTCGATAGGCTCAAACAGCAATTCTGATAATCTAGTTCTGATACTATCAATATATGCTTGATCTATTTCGCCAAGAAAGATGATGGTAAAATGAAAATTCTCTTTTTTCACTGGTTTGACTAACAGCCGATCCCATCTGCTGAATGTTGAGATATCATGCTGGAGTTGCTCCAGTGTACCCTTTGCAGAAACATCTAGGGCTATAAACGCGCGTATATTATTATTCATCCGAAATACATCCGCTTATTCGTATATTTGAAATATGCTTATATCACTTTGGAGGGTGCAAACTTTGTTAGATCATTTATGAAAATGGAGAAATGTGTGTTTTGCATAGAAGTAGAAGCCAACTAACCAAAATTTATTGTGATTCTTATTTAATGATGCAAATTGACTTTAAGTTTGCATACTTTTGTACAAATAATGTGTCCATAATGGAGCCAGTATCGATTGTTCAAGCTGAATCCATCATTTGACTATAGGATATCATCTATCATATCCGGTCCATTCTGATTGAAAATCATATAAATAATACTAGGAAGGAAAATTAGTGTATTAATAAGATCCTCAGATTACAAATACGCAAAACAAGGAATAGGAAGGAGATGAATTACAGATTAAAAAAAAACAAAGGAGGCTCATCGTGTGTCTAACGGGAATGCCTGGTGCAGGTAAATCGACCGTTGCTGCTGTACTAAAGGAAAAAGGGTTTTCCGTAATAATTATGGGTGATATCGTAAGGGAGGAAGCTCTACGACGCAACATGGAACTAACAGATACCAATCTAGGAAACTTGATGATAAAATTGCGTGAGCAAATGGGTCCAGGAGCAATCGCTCATTTAATTATCAAGAAAATGGAAGAATGTAACTTTAATGATGAAACCAACAATCTGGTTATTGACGGGATTAGGAACATTTCAGAGGTCCAAATATTAAAAAAAATTGGTCATGTTAAAATTATAGCGGTCCACGCTTCGCCATCTCGAAGATTTGAATATATAAAGAAGAGAGCAAGATCGGATAAACCTCTAAGCACGAAGGATTTTTTTACTCGTGACAAACGCGAATTGAAAGTCGGTATAAGCGAACCTATTGCACTGGCTAATGAATCATTGCCTAACAATAATTTATCCATAAAAGAATTAAAAAAGAAGACATTTCAAATCGTCCAAAAATGGCTTGACAAGGTTAATTAGTGAGTTAGTATGAATTAAATGATGTTTCACCTAAAAAATCGTGTGGCTATGCGTGATTAAATCAATAGTCCCCTCTAAGGTTGAATTAAGAATAAAAGCTTATGTTAATCCATCGGAATCTTCTGAAAAAGTATTCCAAGCGATTAAAAATGTCTTAGAGAAATGCTCGCTAGAACTTAAATACGGTAGCACAATTATAGGCAAATCAATCGAAAGCGACTCAATCAATATCATCCATGACCAAGTTAGATCTAAAGCGGCTATGGGTGTTTTGAGAAGAGTATTATCTCAAAATAGGATTGGGGATACTTCATGGTTCCTTTTGAATAAACAAGCAGCCAGCGCTCATAGCGTAGTAGTAATTGAAAATGAACAGGAATCGCCATTAGGTCCCATAAAGATTATGATCGAATGCAATGAGTTAGATGCAGTCATTGACTGGCTAGCTCCTGCTCCAGTAGTCTAGCAATCTTCATCTCAATTCGATATTCATTCTTATTTCTCTAATTAGCATATTGTGTCGTGAGCGTGTTCAGTGAAATTCACCATATACTAGTATCACTCACATGCTTATTTTATAAGCGTGTTACCATCTAAATAGTTAGCTTTCATGCATAGGATATTACTATCACATTCAATCTCACTTGTACGTTATCTGCTTATTTCTGAGATCTATTCTGCAGATAAATCCCAATAGTTGGCATCTCTGAATTCTTCTTTGGGCTTACCAAGAGTCTTCCATTCTTTAAATGACTTGGAGTAAAGTTTGACATTTTTTACCCCGGCCATTTTTAGTGCGTAGTATGTTAGGCCAGATAAAGTTCCAACGCTACCACAATATGTAACGATTTCTGAATCAACTGATATTCCTCTATTCTCGATAAACCGCTTTATCTCTTCAGGCCTACGAAAAATATTGCCGTTCGAACCCAACATGGTGTACGGAATATTAGTGGCGCCAGGAATATGTTCAGTCAAAAAATTTAGCCTTTCCCTACTGTCTACCAATATTTTATTAGGTTGTTCCTTTGTTGCCTCTACGTATGAGGCATCAGCATAAATGTCATGATTTACATTTATAGAGTGCTCTGTTTTTGCAAAAGTATTAGCCTTGTATTCAGTTTCGAGTCCTAAATCTTTCCAATGGCTAAATGTCATTTCAAGTAGCCCTGTATTTGAATGGCCAGCATATTGAAAAGTCCATGCAACACGAGCAGCGAGTGCGCCAAAGGTATCATCATATATCACAACTGGCATCTTGTCTGATATACCTAGATTCTGCAAAATATCTATAACTTTTTGAGGAACATCATTCTCCAATAACCTAGCAAGTGGTAATGAAACCGCTGTGGGGATATGTTCTTGTAGATAATCTTCTGATTTACGTACATCTACTACCCGGGCAGTCCCCTTTCGAATCAATGTTCGTAATGTATCTGCATCACAAATGACAGGGATCTCAAAATCTCTGTCATTACGACCACGACTGATCTCGTTTTCTTCATTCCCCAGTCCTGATCGTGGCTTGTTTGTTAATGTCATAATGGTTTCATGCAGCGCATTCTCCCCTGGCCGTCTTTGCGGAGAATCTCACGTCATTACCATAATCGCTATAAGACTCTGGCTCTTGTTCTAGTGGTTGTAACTGGGTAACGGGGAGCAACAGTGCCTTTATATGGTCAACGTTTTTTACATTACCCAAACCTTCTCCTCTAATGATTTTATTGATCCACTTATCTAATGGTTCGCCATCCAACCTTTCATTCTTGTATATTTCGATTATTTTGAGAATTGTATTGATGACGCGCTTCGCTGGTACACGCATTACTCCCTTGCCTAGTTCACCCTGATCCCCTGCACTTCCACCTAATAGCATTGTATATGTCGGTGCCATCGCATTTCCAATTCTAGATGCACCACCAAAGAATCCAATTGTTGCAATCTCGTGCTGTCCACAGGAGTTTGGACAACCACTGATCTTTATTGTAGAATCCCTCAAACTATCTTCCATATCTATACCTAATTCCAAGAACTTACGCTGCACTTCCTTTGCCAGTCTGTGGGAGTTCGTTATTGCCAGATTGCATGAAGTAGTTCCTGAGCATCCCACTGCTGAGGCTATTGTTAATGCACCAGGATTCGCCAAACCAATGGATGCTAGACGATTGTAAAACTCATGCAAATCGTCACCATGTACGTATCGAATTGCAAAATTCTGCTGTGGAGTATTTCTAGCAGTACCTTCTGCAGAAAATTCACTTATCGCTCCCGCCAATATTCTGAGTTGATTTGCTGTAATATCACCTGCTCCTAGAGTTACAAATACGGTGAAGTACCCCTCCTGTCTTTGTCTCACAACATTAGTATGTACCCACCTTTCATAAGCTGGGCGTTCAAGAGGATCTAGTTCATTCAGTACAGGAAGTTTTACTGAGCTACGCTTTGCCTTAGGTAGTATCCTAGTTTCTTCCTCTCCCTTGACATCGAAAAGCTTTGCTGTAGATTCAGCAATAGTTGCTCCAACTATCGAACGCTCTTTGAGGATCATCTTTTGGAATTTGTCCCATCCAGTCTCATGGACCAGATAGCGCATTCTGTTCCTTGCCATATTTTCACGGTTACCATACCTATCAAACACCCGGATGGTAGCCATGCAAGTTGCAAGAAGTTTGTCTTCTGTAGTGAAGTCCTCTAATAGATGCCCTATAAAGGAGGCGGCGCCCAGGCCACCACCAAGATAAATCTTAAAGCCTCTTTTTCCATTGCTGATCACAGGTATCAAACCAATATCTGCAACCCTCACCAATCCGTGTACTGCACAGCAGGCAAAGTTTATCTTGAATTTGCGTGGAAGATTCTGGCACATAGGATTTCGTATAAAGAACCGTGCAATTGCTTTTGCATACGGGGTAGCATCGAATTCTTCTTCAGGACAAACACCTGCAAAGTGACTGCACATTACGTTTCTCACGGTGTTACCACAGGCCTCTCTTGTGGTAAGGCCTACTTCAACAAGGCCCCTCATTACCTCACTTACATCCTCAAGTTGCACCCAATGAAGCTGAATGTTTTGACGAGTAGATACGTGAGCTGAGCCAATTGAGAAAGCTTCAGACAAGCTCGCTATCTTTTGAAGCTGATCCGGTGTAATTTCGCCACTGGGAACCTTGATTCTTACCATACTGTAATTCAGTTGTAGCCTAGAACCATAGGCTCCCTGTTGGAGCCTAAAGCGTCGAAAATCGTCATCAGAAAGCATGCGCTGTCTGAAAAGTTTAACTTTTTGAGCAAAAGTTTCGGTTTCCTCCTCTTTACCCCACTTTGGATTTGGTTTTGGAGGAAAAACGTTCTTCTGTCTAGAGTTAACATTATCCTTCTTTTTCAATATAATCTATAATTATGTAACAAACCATATATTTTTTGTGGAATAGGGTATAATAGGATTTCGCCCTGGAAATCGCGGCAAAAACGATTGTATCTTATCATACACGAATGCCGTAGTTATTTAGATACAAATGAAATGTGATATAAAAAAACTACAACCGGATGTCCGATAACTAGTTCGGAGTTTAAATGTATTTGTTCTTCACATCTGTTGCAAAGTACAATAAGAACTAATTCGTTCTTAATCCACTTACCCTTACCAAAGATAGCTTTATAATTAGAAAATGGAATAGTTTAATTGAGTTAATTAAAATGCAGAATTCAAGCGATGATGCATATGACAGATCGGTAAAGATTAAGGGTAGAACGGCCATAGATATTGAACATAAGAATATCCTAACAGAAGACGAAAAGAGAATAAGTAATAAAATATCCAGTATATACGGAGTAGATCTTGAAGAAGCAAAAGAGATACATCTGAACTACCACTTGTATAGAATATCTTCTTTTCTATTTGACAGAGCAAGAAAGCATGGAATGACATATTCAATGTTTCAGAATCGAATTAGCAACACCAATATTATTGAGCATGCCTATGGTGTATCCCAGGGAGAAATGATCGAGATGGCAGCAGTAGATAAATTATATAAAGAGCTATGTAGTCTAGAATATGGTGCAGAAGAGGATAGATATATTAGTTTTTACAGCTAAATGATTGACGCATCCAACGTAATGGCACAACACAAGGGTGAAGAAATAATTGTATGTGATGCATAGAAATGCACTGCATTGATTGAACTATTCAGAGGATATAGTGGCGAGCAGGAGTTTATGATATAATTAGAGTATTAAGCATGCGCTCGCCAATGTTATGTGCTACGGGAGGGTGTAAACAGCTTCTCAAATTCCCATGAAGATTGGCCTATTTTATTTCATTATGCGTAACCAGTAAAAGAAAAATTAGTCCAACTTGGACCAAGTTAGTTAATAAAGCTAGGAAGGTATTAACAGGATCTAATAATTTAGGTTAAACAACAATTAATTCGACAATTTTTATGCGTTTAAAAGGATATTAAGTTAGGCCCAGGTCTACGAGATCACCAGAAGCAATTTAAACATGCATGATCAACCACATATCCACCAAAAAGTTGGAATAGCTAAAGCCGGAACCTCAGACACTTATCGAACCAAGATTTTTATATGAATAGCTAGTAACAATAAGTATCTTTTGTCATCAGAAACGATTACTCGAGCTAAGATTCAAATTAAAAGTAGAAGCAATTTGATTGACCAGGCCCTTGAAGCAATTTCGAAAACTGGCGAAAATGGAATATTTCAGACAGACCTTTGTAAGGCGTTTTCTCTAGACAGTAGAGATGGCTCAAGATTAGTAGGTAATTTGGAAAAACAATCACTTATCTCGCGAGAAAAAATACTTCATAAAGGTAGGTGGACATATAAATTGGTTACAAAAAAACCATCTGCTGCTGAGGAATTCTCTAAAAAGCCCATTGAAATTGTTAGTATCGAAGGTGCGCCATGTCTAAGATGCACTTATCAGCATTTGTGCTCATCAGAGGATGAGGCAAGCCAGTACAGCCCAGCAAAATGTATATGGATCGAAGAATGGATAATGACGAGTTTCAATCGACCTATCATAACACAACAAAATCCTGAGACCTCTAATTTATGATCCTAGCATCTTCAATATATGGTCGCTCGTGAATCCTCATTTAGCAAGGGAATTAATTGGCCATGTTAGATAATTATTTTCTTAACATGTAGCTTATACTAGAGATTATAATTTAGTAAAGTATCCTAATAAGACGAATAAATAATATCGAGTCCATCTATGACGTATCAATAATGAGTCTACAGACTCAATACTTAATACCATAGAACGATCTTTATCTATTAATTGTAACCTTAACAATCCTTATGTCACGACGTTGTTATTCGACCATATTAAATCAGTGTTCGGGACGTAATATCAAGCCAATAGAAATCTAAAAAAATTATGGTGTCTAGATGGAATACATTATTCCACCAGAGACAATTGGTACAAACTCAACACTGGCAAGTTCCTTAATTCTAGCAATGATGGCGTTAAACCACAAGCTATCAATCCCTTGGCTCCAGATAGTTACTTTTTTATATCGTTTTTGAATGCCTCCATGAAAAAAACCTGTACAATCCTCTACACTTATATTGAAATATTTTTGGCTTACCTCTTCAATAATGTTTTCAGCTTCTGCTGGCAGATAGAGAATAGTTAAGGTCGGAAAAGGAATGCTGTTGGAGGCAGTTGATGATGTATCATTCGCCATTTTATCTACTACTAATTATTTGCATGCACCAATATGTGGATTTCGTGCTCCTCTTCTGTTTTCTTCAAAGACTTTCCCTTTTTTTTATGCATCCCAAGCCAAAATGCTTATAGTTCCTCTACGATGTTCACTTGCTGTTGAGCTATAAACCGGTTAATTCGGCATATTTAACAGAATCAATGGACTGTGCTTTCTCAGGCTTTCTGAGATTCACAAAATGCATTAAAAGAATCGCTTACTGCAACCCGTAATTTGTATTAAGCCCTAATAACTACAGCTGCTGGCTTTCAGCCTTTTGCAAAGTCGGTTCGATAGCAATATCCCATAATACTCTAATATATTACCAGAAAATCTATGAAATACAAACCTTTAGTCTGTATTGTAGATTCTTGACATTTCGTTTCGTTCTTTGTAATCCTACATCCCATAAGTGGACAATTTTTGGGATATTTCAATCATATTATATTTATCCGGTTACCTCAAGTTGAAAATCTCCACTCTAGGAGAGCAAGCACTAATATTCTTAAGCCTTTCAACTAGAGATACAAAAAATAAATTGTCGTCTATAAGCGAAGTTTTGCATATACTCTCCGATGAAAAGGGTTTTGTCATTTTTAAGAGTATTGCTAATGAAAATGAAAATCGAAGTGAGATGATAAGAACGAAATTTAGACTCACACGAAAGCAATATTATACAAGAATGGCTCGTTTAATTAAGACTGGTTTAATCAAGAAAGAAAAGGGAATTTATTTTCTTACCGCATTTGGAAGAGTAGTTCACCGCGCTCAATTTTTAACTGAAATAGGTCTGAAAAATTACTGGAAGCTCAGAGCAGTTGATTCCCTAGGATTGTCTAAGGATGGTAGACTGCCAGAAGACGAACGCCACAAGATTATTGAATCATTAATAGATAACAAAGAGATCAAAGAACTCTTGTTGGCTCATAATTCGAATACATATTCTAATTCAAAGACAAATTCTGGTTAGATACAAATTAGGTTAATGTATGATAAATTTATAATCATTTTTTTACTTATTAAAGCATTAGACAAAAAAAATCCTAGTCCTAAACATCGAATATAGATACCAAGAATACAATGTGTTATGATACCCGTTCTATTAATTCTTTGAAGCAGGAGCAAATAACACAATCATCAATTGAATGCCTCAATGAATGTAAGGAATGTTAAGACAAGTTTATCATAACACGTGTGCATAGTTATATTCTTTCCAATGAAATTAAGCTACGATCGGAACCACATCTATCAAGAAATTATTCCTTTCTATGGCTATCAAAGTAATTGTTTTTACTCTTGGAAATGTCAAAGGCTTAACAGATCAAAAATGCGTTAGTTATGGATAATGTCTGCAAAAGATGTTTGTGATTGTTGTAAGGTAAGTGATATTCGCAAACAAGTCAGATATAGTCTCTTTATTTTTTAGAATTGAAGACTAATACATACGGATCACGATCTTCAATGAAATCTGGATTCTTCATATTCTTTTGGAAGTATCCTTTTTCTCTACTCAAATCTAATTGTAAACCTGATTCAACAATTATTTCGAGTAGTTCCTTAAATGTTATACTCTTTCTTTCTAATTCTGTAAGAAGTTGAAGTGTACCATTTGATCTTAGTTTATCTGGGAGAATTCCAAATAATGATTTGAAAGCTAATTTTTCTTCTTTCGAAGTAAGGGTAACAAATTTTGTGGGAATTATCAGAATAAAATTATCAATAGATTTGGATGGAATATTGGGTAGTAATTTCTGAGCATCACCCCAAAATGAGGATGCGTTCGGGGGATCTAAATCATAGAACTTTGACTTTGCTTGCAATACTTCATTTTGATCTTTACTAATTCCAATAAAATATTCTGCCCAGTTGGCTGCCGCAATCTCATGCAACATCTCAGAATTGTGCATTTCTATTTCCATATTTACTTTCAAATATAACTTTCTCGCCTTGTGAATTGTTCGATTCAGCTGAGTTGAAGGATTGCCTTCATGAAAGAAGTGATAGACTAGATTCCACCTTTGCCTGAAAATATCAGGAAATTGACGTGTTCGAATTAATTCCTTGAAAAGTCCAGTCTCAGCAAAATCTGAAAAGAATGCATCTGTCCTTGATACTGCTTCGACTTTTGGTAGATACAGCTCATCATAAAGATTAGTAACTCTATCCCATGCTCTAATTGGGTCAGAGCCCATATATGTTACGCACAGATCAGCTATCCATAACACCTCGGCCATTAATTTTATCTTGTCAGCGTCCTGTCCCTCAGCCTTACTAATCTCATTCAAAAGTTGTGTGAAGGTTTCTCGAGCAAGGTTCTGTTTAAAATATGGAAAATCAGTATGCCAAATCAAAGCTTCTATAATAATTCCTTCGATAGTCACTTTGTCTTCGGCTTTAATATATTCTAGATGTGTTGTTACAAATTCAGAGGGACGTATTAAGGCAGATTTTTGGTCTTGCAGATAATCTTCAAATTCCGCCTTATTTATGCAAAAATAGGCGTTATGAAGTCGGCTCTTATGTAACTCATCAATAGTTCTAACGACTTTAGGTCCTTTTGGCCTAAGTGGTTCATTCATTCCAGATTCGGAATACATTTGAGAAGGATCGTAGTCATGCAAAAGCGCGGCTACTAGAAGTAATTCATAATCTTTAGGAGTGAAGATATACCCATGAAATAATTTCGGCAGCATCTGCAAACTCATATAGGCAACCTCAAGGCTATGATGAAAATTATGATATTCGCTGGAACCGTCACCCAGACCCTGTCTAGTATATGCGGTTTTCAAAAACTTTATCAAAGACTTAAGATTATCAATTCGATTGCCTGAAATTCCCCTCTGTCGTGCAAATTCGATTAAGGAAAGAATCAATTCGTCATCCTTGATGTTCGCAAGGTTTTCATTGGTATAGTCAATGGTACGCGTCTTAGCTCTAGGCAAGTGTCTACGAATTTGCCTATAGATAATTCTAAATGGTAAGCTTTTGTTAAGGTAAATTCCTAATGTAGTAATAAACTTCAATTGATATTTGATTCTAGGTCTTTCCCGTATTACAACTTCATCTGATGCAAGCACAAGTTTCTTGTTAAGTTCTGCAATCTGGGCACCAAGTTCCGTGTCATTGATTTTGAATCTTTCTTTCACATTCACAAATCTACTGCGCTCAGTATTCATCACTAACCACTGAGGAATTTTAACTCTGTAACGATACTGCTTGCGTTTTCTCTGTTTAGAACTAATTCTGGCAAGAGATTCCCTGAAAGTGACTGCAACGTTCTGCGGCACAGCAGTGAATGGCAGATGTTGGTCGCTTACAACTTGTAATACAATTTCTTTATTGTTACTTTGAAGCCCAAGTAATATTTGCCAATATTTGCCCTTATCTAGCCAAATAGGAACTTGAGTTTCCTTATCCCAAAAATCTATTGGGCCGAGCGGTACGTAACCATCCTCATATTCTCTCGTTTCAGGATTATAGGAACGGTATTGGTAATCACCTACCATAGGGTCAAGCTCTCGTGCAAGATGTCTTGCAGCTCTTATCAGGTCAGCTGACCTAGTAAATTCTCTATATCCCATAATTCCCCATATAATAGCCAGTATACTTAACACCGTGAATATTCCAGCTATTACGTCAATCTGGTTAAGCGAAAGATATTTTGGTGCAAGTGGAATTCCAAACCACCCTGTAGATAAGATCCCAGTAAAGATTAGAGTGATGAATAACCGCCGTGCAAGATCATTGTAATAGAGACTAAACGATTTACCCACATCCATGTGAATATGGATTGCGATCTGCTCTTTGGTCTGGTTCAACGTCTAGCCCACTCCCACTATTGAGTCTGCCGCTTATTGTGTGTTAACCACCTATCTAGCACTAATATGAAATGGTTCCCTAAACCTTCTTCATTATGCTTAATTGCGGTTTTGCTATTTCTAATGTAATCTATTTCCGTTACAACAAAGAGCATTTTGTACCAGTTAGTATCATAAATAGATCCAATCATGACCTTGGCTAGCGGTTAATTCTCTCTTCCTGCTGAAGTTCTGGAGCATGGTTAAGTAAGTATATATTTAATACAATAATTAGTTTTGATCCCAATTGTAGGATATGTTACTAATGTAGATGTAAAGGCATGTGCTTATTAACAGCGACTATATGATGTAGGATGCAAGATATGTCATTATCAGGTAGAACGATTGCTATAACAGGTAGCAGGAGAGCATCAGAATTGGCTCATCTGATAACCGTTTTTGGAGGTAAGCCCTATCTTGCCCCTACAGTAGGCATAGAAACAAGACAGGATATTGCCAAGATAGCTCAGGAGTTTACAATAAAATTGCTCAAAGTAAATGTACGGTATGTGGTTTTCATGACTGGACCTGGGGTCTATTCTCTTATGTCCGGAGCTGCCGAGGCAGGAATAGAGAAAAAACTCATTGAGGCCTTGCAGCACGTAAAAATAGTAGCGAGAAGTGTGAAGCCGCGGCAGGCTTTAGCTAACTATGGCATAATGACAGACTTAATTCCCAGAGATAACACAGCTGAGGGAATTGTTAAGATGTTGAAGGATACAGATATAGTCGGTGAAAAAATAATGGTACTTTGGCACGGTTCATATTCGACCTTCTTAAAGAACGAGCTTAATGCAGGAGGAGCCGAAGTTTTGGAATTTTCAACTTATACATATTCACATAAGCTAACAAATGGTGGCGCAAAAATTTTTGAAAGGATGGGATTCAATTACATGTCCCCCGATGAATCAAAGGTAGTGAAGCTGATCCAAGACATCAAAGAAGGAAATATTCATGCGATAACATTCACAAGTCCTCCTGCAGTTAGGGACTTCTTCCAAATAGCTGAGCACTATTCCGAAACGTTATCCTTGCAACTTTATCTCAATACGAGAGTCATCGTAGCTGCAATAGGGCCTTCCACAAAGAAAGCAATAGAAGGGAATATGGTCTTAGTAGATGTAATGCCTACAGTCTACAAGATGGGATCCATGGTTAAATCT
>DATDLD010000131.1:0-8350 GCA_036519475.1 Candidatus Nitrosopolaris sp.
GTTCAGTTCTGGACCTTGCAGACGAAACTATAGAGCAAACCCCTTGAGTAACGAGGTAGGCTTAATGGCTTTTTCATAGTAGATCGCATTTTATCAAACAGATATAGTTGTTGAGAATACATATATTAATAATTAGTATTCTAAAAATTCGTGAGCTAACGATTAGGCGAACTCATGGATTTATCGCTAAACTAATTGCCGAGTATGACACATTGAAAAGAGCGCATGATACATCTTTATTAGATCAAACTTCATCTATACCAAATGTATGATAGCACTGATTACATCGAAACTTCTCTCTGCCCGCGTTTCCAGACACCACGTGTAGGTCACTCTTTATTTTACACCTAGGGCATCTACCATAGATATTTTTTTTGGGCAACGACCACTATTCATCAAATGACCTATTAATAACTTCTCTGTAATTTTAAGCGTGAAGTTCGTAGATTGGTTTCCACACTACCAAGCTATTAGACAACAGTTCGGATATAGTACAGAAAAGGATCAGGAAGCGGCAGATATACTTTCTAGGATGATAAAGAGAAAAGCTCTTGACATAGACGTATTGCAGAAGAAAATCTCCGGCAAAAGAATAATAGTTGTAGGCGCTGGAGATAGTTTGGAATATCATATAAGCTTTATAAAAAAGAATCCTAAAGCTGTCAAAATTGTGGCCGACGGCGCGATACAGCCCTTGATCAAAGCTAGAATCAAACCTGATATCGTAGTCACTGACTTGGACGGATCTCCATCTTTCCTACGGAGGGCAGAGCGGATGGGATCGGTCATGGTAGTACATGCACACGGAGATAATATAAATGCTATAAAAAATATTGTGCCAACTTTTAAGCATGTTATCGGATCTACGCAGGTAAAACCGATTCAAAATGTGCATAACTTTGGGGGCTTTACTGATGGGGACAGATGCGTATTTCTTGCAGAAGAATTTGCAGCTAAAGAAATTCTCCTTATAGGAATGGAGTTTGGCAATCACATAGGTAGATACTCAAAAGAGGTAATTAAGGACCTCAAATTGAAAAAGGCGAAGATGAAAGCGGGAAAGCATATGTTAGAAATACTAGCTACGATGTCTCGATCAAGGTTGTTTGATACCTCAGAAACGCCTATTAGAGGATTCGCTCGCTTTAAAGTAAATGTGGTCTAGTCTCAAGCTCCATCAAATCTAGACAGCTAATTGATATATTTGAAGTTGTTTTAGCACTATTAGGTATCATTGCATTGCTGTTTCAGCATAGATTGGCCAAGACAATCTAGATATTGTGAGGTACTAGTAAGGTGGGGATGATGTAAAGAAAGTAAGAATCAAGATATTGAAACAGCTCATTACAATTACCCTCGAGGTCTCGTGATAGTCGTTTAAGCTGAAAAACTATTATATCTTTTACGCCAAAGATGGCATGAAGATGTCTAATTATTCTGAAGATGATATCAAACGCGCTGCCGAAGTACGTGAATGGCTCGTAAAAATCATCTCTGATAAGCAGGACGAAGTCATAAAGTTGCGTACTGCGCTTTCACTTATTGATAAGCTATTAAAACAAGGTAGCTTTAAGATCGCTTCTAACCTTGCGTCTTCTGTGAGTCAGCCTCTAATCCAGGCATACTCCGAGTTTCCAAAGATTGCACCTACGGCTACCTCAAACCAGGAAGTTAGAAATGATACTACTAATATTATCACAGAAAAGTTTGTTTCAGGGAATCAGGCTCAAACGTCTGTTGAGCCTAAGGAACTTAAGCAGTTAAGACGTATAAAGGATGATTTATTGCTGGCAAATGTTGAAGTGTTGCCGAGCTCTGTGGAAATAGCACCTGCCAAAGGAATTTATCTTAATGTTAATACACCCCCGTTCAAATCGTTCTTTTTGAATAGAATACTGGACGGGATGAAAACTAAAGACAGGGAAAAGGTCACTCAAGGCCATATTAAAGAATCAGAAGCACTGAATTACGACATCGAAGAAGAAGAGAATGGCATTATCGGTAGGATAGTAATAAACAATTACAGAGAAAAAGAACGACTGAATGAGATATTCAACACATCTACCTGGGTATTCACTAGAATGATCGAGAAGAGTTCCAAACAATAATAGCATGGATAAGATATTAGTGCTTGATTTCGGGTCACAGTTCAGCCACCTAATATGTAGGCGCATACGTGAAACGAACGTTTATTGTGAGATTCTCCCTTACAATACTTCTGCAAGAGTGATCGACAAATTCAATCCCAAAGGCATTATTCTTTCTGGCGGACCAGCGAGAGTTTATATGGAAAATTCGCCAAAACCTCATAAAAAGATCTTTGAAATGGGAATTCCAATTTTAGGAATATGCTATGGTCTGCAGATTATAGTGGATACTTTTGGCGGTAAAGTCAAAAAATCTATTAATAGAGAATATGGAAGCGCTGAGCTAATTGTAGATAACAATTGTGATCTCTTTAACAGCATTGGGAATAAGATAAAATGTTGGATGAGCCACGGGGATGCAGCGGAGATGATACCAGAAGGTTTCAAGATTTTGGCGCATACAGAAAATTCATTCTCCGCGGCCATTGGAAACCAAAATAAGAGGTTTTATGGAGTGCAATTTCACCCTGAGGTGATTAATACAGAGAGAGGGACCGACATCCTAAAAAATTTTTCCGAAAAAATCAGTGAAGCAAAACCAGACTGGACTATGGAGAGTTTTGTAGAAATGGCTATTGCAGACATTCGAAGGCGGGTTGGAAAGGAGCGAGTTTTATGTGCTGTAAGTGGGGGAATTGATTCGACTACTGTTGCAGCTTTACTACAAAGGGCCATAGGGAATAATTCAAGGTGCGTATTCGTAAACCACGGATTGTTGAGAGAAGGTGAAGAAGACATGGTTATCAGAAACTTTGACCGTCACCTAGGTATAAGACTAATTCATATTAACGCGGAGAAACAGTTTCTACGAAAATTGAAAGGGATTCATGATCCTGAACAAAAACGGAAAATCATAGGTGAACAATTTGCGGTCGTATTTGATAACTTGGCTAAAAAAAATGGTCCATTTCAATGGCTCGCGCAAGGAACACTTTACCCTGACATCATCGAAAGTGGAATTTCAAAGGGCCCAGCAGCAGTCATCAAAACACATCATAACGTGGGGGGTCTTCCAAAATGGCTTAAGTTGAAAGTGATTGAACCATTGGGAAGTTTGTATAAAGACGAGGTTAGAAGGGTCGCAAGGATATTAGAAGTTCCAGATGTATTGTTAAGAAGACATCCTTTTCCAGGACCAGGTCTGGCTGTTAGAATAATTGGGGAAGTGTCAGCGGATAAGCTACGAATTGCAAAACACGCCAGCAAAATAATTGAAGACGAATTGAGTTCTGCTGGATTTTATGAAAATGTATGGCAGGCTTATGCTGGAGTAGGAGATGATAAAGCTGTTGGAGTGTTAGGTGATGAGCGTGTCTACGGCCATATTGTAATTGTGAGAGTCGTAGAGTCTATTGACGCAATGACCGCAAATTGGGCTAGATTACCTCATGAGTTGATTGCGAAGATTAGTAATAGAATCACCAACGAAGTAGAAGGAGTAACTTGGGTCACCTATGCGGTTTCAAGCAAACCACCCTCTACGATAGAGCTTCAATAGTAACTGGGTATAGTCTGAAATCATGAATTTCAATCATACAATTTTATGAGGTTTCTATCGGTCGTGACATGGAATTTTAAGTTACTTTATAAAGCCTTTGTACATTCATGCTCTTGCAGATACTTCAATTATGCCAGCTATCTACTCTTTGTGGGTTGGTGGCATGACTGCTTTTAGTAAATAGGTGGTGAGAAGAATTTGTAAAATCGACTTTCAGCCCTCTTCATCACTCCATCGATCATCTTTTGATTTCAGTGCAGGCATAAAAAGGGCATTTAGTGGAGATGGCAGCAATGTCAGGCTAGGACGCCGATGGAACCCTCGTTCCATTATTAACATTCCTCCATTCCCCTAATGTATAAGCCGAGTCATTAAACAGAGGTAGATATAGAAGATGCTTTCAACATCGTACGAGCATAAGAAAAATAGTTGCAACAGAGGAAAACTGCAAATCATGGCAGATATCCTATCTGTATGTGCAAGCGAAGGATTGAAGAAAACTCATGTCATGTATAGGGCCAACCTAAGCTATGATCAAATAAACTTCTACCTCACGGAGCTCCTCTCATCACAATTAATAGCTCATCTTAACTCTGATCATAGTAGCGCTCTCTATAGGACTTCAGAGAAGGGAAAAGAGTATTTAAATTCATATCGACATTTGGAGCATTTGATACTCGATGCCCAGAAGCTTAGCAATCTGACAGATCCATAAACTAGCATTTTGGATCCCATATTAGGATTAAATCCCTAGGATTCTCACCTTTCTTTGAGTTCAAGCGACTTCATAGGCTAAAACGTTATACTTCCATTGGCTGCATAATTTCAAAAATACGTAGAGATGCTTGACCCTGCATCCATTGCGAATCAACCGGGTACAGCTGTGTTCGAGGAATGTCTTCAGTTCGTGACGTGGACAAACCTTCGGCCAATGTAGACTGAGATATGAAAAAAGGAACGATGCGATTAACTGCCTACACTAACTAAGCTTGCTTCCACATTCCTCACAAAAAACAGCATTTCCTTGGTTTGCGTAGCCACATGAGTGACATAATCTCGACTGATTCGTTGTGGTAGATGAGGACCTAGAGCTGTTTGTCTCTTCATCTGATTTGGTGTTGCCAAGAAGTACTATGTCTCCAATCTTTGAAATGTCAGTCCATTTGAACTCTCTATCCTGAATATTTGTACTATCGTCTTTTTTATTTTGATTGGAAGTCTTCACCATGATTTGGATGTTTCCTCCAGACGATTTACGTAGCCCTATTTCATGCACGTTTCCAACCAAGATAGCTTCGTTATCATATGCTGCCATACCAATTAATGAACGAATTGGAAAAAATTCTTCGCTGATCCTTGAAACTGAAGTTACGCTCTCAGCATTGTTGGTACCTGCCATTTTTCTTTCTGCATCAATCGAGGATCTCTCACCCTCTTCGAATTGTTGCACTTTCTGATCTGAGGAGTGTGCATTAAACTTACGATATTGCGCTATTACATTATTGCATGTACCGCATATATATTGACCCTTTTCGATCAGGACAACGTCCTCTCCTAGCTCCTCGTTCGGATTTTCGAACTGAATTGTTGGTGCTCCTTGATATTCACTTTCGCACTTATTACAATAATACTTCGAAAACCGATCCTCGCTTAGCCTGCCGATTCCAGCCAGGAAAAGTTCAGGGCCCCCTAGGTTTCCATTCTTTTGTTCCTCGTCCGTTACCTTTGCAAAAACATACCCGCCAGAGCCACGTAGTTTCTTCTGACTTTGATTATTCTCTTCGTTTAGCATAAAGGCTACAAGACATTGTCCTGCTTAACTTAAATATTCTACTGTTTAGATGGCTAAATTTTTGCTTAATTCATTGCTACTTAAAGAATATTCTTGAGCTATCACCTGACATATTTTTACTATTCCTAGTATGATTAATATCCCGATTCAACCACCCAAACAGTGAAACACTGAAACGCTAACACTTGTCGTAGCCTTATGATTATTCCATTTCCGTATGCCTTATATCTGAGTAATTTGTAATCTCAGAAGACAAGAGTAGTACGGCGGATATGTCAAGCACCTAAAAACTGTTTCTCACTTCTTCCGTTACTTTTGTAAATATTAGAGTGAGAAGTGAAATTGAAAACAAAATTCGAAGAATTAGGACTTAATAATGAAATAATTCGAGCATTAGAAGAAAATGGATATACGACGCCTTTCCCAATTCAGGAGAAAGCTATACCTTTTGTCTTAAAAGGTAGAGATGTCATAGGCCAGGCACATACGGGAACCGGCAAGACGGCGGCTTTTTCTCTCCCTATGCTAACTAGGTTAAAACCGAGTGGCCCAATTCAGGCGTTGATACTCGTGCCTACACGCGAGTTAGCAAATCAGGTAACAACAGAGATCAAAAAGTTTGCGAAATACATCGGTATTAGAGCAGTCTCCATCTACGGCGGCCAGAGCATTAATCTACAATACGAACAACTAAGAAGGAAACCCCAAGTAGTAGTTGCGACCCCAGGTCGATTAATTGATCACCTTAAGCGAGGTTCGATTCAGCTTGATGACGTTAAGTTCGTAGTCCTTGATGAAGCTGACAGAATGTTGGATATGGGTTTTATCGATGATATAAAGTTCATTCTATTTTACGTAAATGAAGAAAGGCAGACGTGTCTATTCTCTGCAACGATGCCGCGGGAGATTTTGAGA
Organism: Candidatus Nitrosopolaris sp.; assembly: GCA_036519475.1. GTDB lineage: Archaea > Thermoproteota > Nitrososphaeria > Nitrososphaerales > Nitrososphaeraceae > DATDLD01. The sequence continues at coordinate 6,353 of DATDLD010000131.1, forward strand.
TTAGCACAAGAACATATGAAAGATTCCCACGAAATCAGACTGAACGAAGAGGAGTTGAGCCTTGATACAATAGATCAATCCTATTTAGTCATACATGAAAAGGAGAAATTCCGCCATCTATGCAATTTTATCAAGAATAGAGATGAGAAGCAGACAATTGTTTTCGCAGCTACAAAACAGAGAACTCAAAGACTTGGAACAGAATTGAAAGAAGAGGGGTTCAAAGTAATTACAATACACGGTGATCTTTCCCAGAAGCAAAGAGACAACGCAATGTATAGATTTAAAAAAGGAGCTGAAGATATCTTAGTCGCGACTGACATCGCAGCTAGAGGTATAGATGTTCCTGCTATTGGCCATGTGATCAACTACGATATTCCAGAAGATCCTCTGCTTTACTTTCACAGAATCGGAAGAACTGCTAGAGCGGGCGGCAGCGGTAAAGCCATATCATTAGTTTCCCAAGATAGGCTTGAAGATTTTGGACGTATTTTGAGACAGACAGAACAGCCAATTCGTAAGCTAAATGAAGAAATGGGTATTGAAACACCCATATCTCAGCCACATTCCTACGGAAGATATCAACACAGACGTAGCTATGGAGACAATCAGAACAACTACCGTAGAGGTGGATACGGGGGAGGATATCAACACAGACGTAGCTATGGAGACAATCAGAACAACTACCGTAGAGGTGGATATAATGAAAGATAGAACCAAGTCATTTATAGTAGCAAAATCGTATGTCTTGAACATACCAGGAAAAGGGCATTACTTGAATCCTCTACTCTGGCTCTCTTATAGATAACCAGATTTATCCACGTAAAAGGAATGAGCTTAGTCAGAATCATCAACCCAGCCAGAATAGTGGAATTATGTACATATATTTCCGACAAAAAGATAGCCAGAAATTATGAAAGTATAAGTTTTTAGTGATTTTGATGAAGCGCATTCTAATTGTAGATGATGATCATGATATTACTTTGGCCTTTAAACGTGGCCTTGAAGGGCCAGAGTTTAGTGTAGACGTGTATAATGACCCTTCCCTAGCTCTATCAGAATTCAAGCCCAATACGTATCATCTTCTCCTACTTGACGTCAGAATGCCGAGAATGAATGGATTTGAACTGTATAGAGTATTTCAAAAGGTTGACAAGAGCGTTAAAGTATGCTTTATTACAGCCTTCGAAGTGTATTATCAAGCATTAAAAGAAGTATTTCCAACCTTAGAGATAGATTGTTTCATAAAAAAACCTATTGAAATGGGTGAGCTAGCTAAAAAAGTAAGGTTGGAATTGAATTCATAAAGTGACTGAAACTCTAACTGACTACGATGGAATAGATCTTATTATTAAACAAAAATGTAGGCTATCTGAGCCCAAAAAGCACGGTTACAGCCATTTTGGTGGAGATATGACATCTCAGAAGAATCAGTAAGAAAATACGCTCTCAGATCTATGGTGAAATCTACTAGAATGTTTAGGCACGCAGGTATATATAGTTCGTATTTATAAAGCCACTCTAGTGTATGCCCCAAACTAAACCTATAGTCAGTATCGAGAACGTTGTTGCGTCTGCAACTGTTAATCAAACAGTAAATTTGAACCTGGTTACACAAATATTTCCTGACGTCGAATATCATCCGGATCAATTTCCTGGCCTCGTTTTTAGGCTTAAATCTCCAAAAACAGCCACCTTAATTTTTAGTTCAGGTAAGATGGTATGTACGGGCGCAAAGTCAGAAGAACAAGCAATTAAGGCAGTCAAAAATGTTGTACAGAAGCTAAAGCGAGGGGGTATTCCGATTGAGCATGAACCTCAAATTGAAATTCAGAATATTGTTGCGTCCGCAAGCCTAGGCGGAAAGATTCATCTGGAGCTCGCTGCTCGAGTTCTTCCGCGGAGCATGTATGAACCGGAACAATTTCCAGGATTGATTCACAGAATGCTGGATCCAAAAACCGTAATTCTATTGTTTGCTAGCGGCAAGCTTGTATG
>DATDLD010000132.1:0-5804 GCA_036519475.1 Candidatus Nitrosopolaris sp.
TCACAATCGACAATGCTTGCAGTAGGAGCAATTTACTACATGCTCTTTACAGGAGTTCCAGGTACAGCGACATATTACGCAACCATTATGACAATTTATACATGGGTTGCAAAAGGAGCTTGGTTTGCATTAGGATACCCGTATGACTTCATCGCAGTACCAGTATGGATACCTTCAGCAATGTTGTTAGACCTTACGTATTGGGCCACGAGGCGCAATAAGCACGCCGCTATACTTATCGGCGGCACTTTGATCGGTCTCTCAATCCCGCTCTTCAACATGATAAACTTACTGCTGGTAAGAGATCCCCTGGAAGTAGCATTCAAGTATCCTCGACCGACATTGCCACCTTACATGACGCCTATAGAACCTCAGGTCGGTAAGTTCTACAACAGTCCCGTAGCCTTGGGAGCTGGCGCTGGGGCAGTGCTAACTGTGCCTATAGCAGCGTTAGGTGCGAAACTAAACACGTGGACCTACAGATGGATGGCCGCGTGGAGTAAATGGGACTAAAATAGAAAATCCCTTTTTTTCTTTTCTTTGTAATATTGCATCTCAGGTCTATTGATTTTCGTTTACACAAGTTCTTTTTAGCTTAGTAGACTTAGTTGGTTAGAGTCGATGTACCAGCAGTATGTGCAGGTTAATATCTCTAATGAGCTTTATCTGAATAATGCATTTCTATTGCAATAATATTTTGATAAAGGAAGTTAGCTGTAAAGTCAGCTTTACGAATATACTTAATACTGGTGTGTATCTGTATGTAGATGCAGCATTGATTGGTACTATTACGTCACTGATTTTTTACTTATCTACTCTGAGAGCATCTAAAAGATTCTGAATATTTGCTAGAGGCTTTTTGTTTTGGTCTGAGATAGTCTGTCTGGCTGGTGGATGTTCCATATAACTATCAATTCTAGAAAGAATTCTCTCCTGATACGTAGGTATATGTTCATTCTGATAAAAGACACCCAACGGAATTCTATTACCCCACTCATTAGATTTTTGAATTACTTGCCCAGCCTTGATATCCACTTGGTCTTCTTTATGTACTGTCCCGTCATATCCAGTCTCTTCAAGCTTATACGTTCTAGGCATCTGTCTTTGAGTCTCAGCATCAATATTATCTAAACCTTGATACCACTCGCGGGTGTTGATATCATTATAAGTTGGACAGGGTTGCAAGACATCTAAATAAGCCAAGCCTTTGTGCTCAATTGCTCGTCTTATCAGTTCTTTCAGATGCCTCACGTCATAAGAATAACCTCGTGCAATGAAAGTAAAACCAGAAACCAATGCCAAAGATATAGGATTAACCGAATTGTTCGCGTTTGGTTGTGCTAATGACTTAGTTTTCATACCCAATTTTAATGTAGGGGCTGCTTGACCTTTGGTTAATCCATAAACGCCATTATTAAAAATAATATATACCATATCAACATTTCTTCTCCCGGCACTTACGAAATGGCCAGCACCTATTCCTAATCCGTCTCCATCACCTCCCACGGCTAACACTTCAAGATCGGGATTACACAGTTTAGCTCCTTGGGCAAACGGCAAAACTCTGCCGTGTAATGTATGTATTCCATAGGTATGAATAAAGTGAGCAGCCTTTCCTGAACAGCCTATACCTGAAAAAATTGCTGCTTTGTGTCTAGGAATTTGCATATCCATGAGAGCCATCTGGATAGCATTTACGATACCAAAGTCTCCGCATCCAGGACACCAGTCATTATGAACATCAGTCTTATAATCCGCGAGTTTAAGTGCCATTTTCTAAAACAATTCTCCTTGGAGCATCTCCATTAATTATACGCTTTATCGCATTATAAACCTCACTAGACGACATTGGCCTCCCGTTGTATTTCACAATTCTATAGTTAGCATCACGGTTGAGATTTTGTTTAAGAAGCAATCCTAGTTGTGATGTATAATTCATTTCAATGTCAACTAAAACTTTAGTATTATCCAACATCTGCTCCAACAACACCGCAGGGAACGGGTGCATCAATCGGATCTGAATAAACTTTATCTTCTTTCCTTCTGCCAGTAATCGATCTAATGCGTCCAGGATAGCTCCTTTAGTTGAACCCCAACTAAGGAGTGTCAAACCATCAGTAGAATCATCTTCACCATACAATACAGCCTTGTCTTCAGCAGATATTTCTTTCATAGCAAGATCTAGTTTGCCTAAGCGTTTATTCATCATATTAACTCGGACTACTGGATCCTCCGAAATGTGGCCTTCCTCTGAATGTTCGTCTCCTGTGTTCCAAAATATTCCATTTTCAGTACCCAGCGCGACCCTAGGAGAGACTGGATTTTCGTCAAGCTTGAATCTTAAATAATGGCCTCCTTCCCCTGTCGGGGTCGAGTTGGGTATAGTCTGCAATAATTGCCCTCTATCTATTGTTACTTTATTTTGATCAAAGATCTTGCATGTCATTATGCTGTTTGCTATCGCTTTATCTAAAAGATGGATAACTGGCATTTGATACTTTTCAGCAAAATTGAATGCCTTTATCGTATCATAGAAGCTCTCTTCGATGTCACCAGAAGCAAAGACAATTCTTGGGAATTCTCCGTGACCTGCATTTATAGCGAACATTAAATCGCCCTGCTCATGCCTTGTTGGAAGCCCAGTAGCTGGTCCTGCTCGTTGATACAAAGAAACCACTAATGGAACTTCGTTCATTCCAGCCCATCCCAGAGCTTCAGCCATTAAAGAAAATCCCGGTCCTGAGGTAGCGGTTGCGGAACGGGCTCCAGTTAATGCACCGCCGATTGCCATGGTAATCGCAGCGATTTCGTCTTCAGTTTGGACTACCACGATTGAGCCTTCATTATTATCTGTCTGCCGTATTATTTGATTTGATTCCAAAAATTCACTATCGTCGCTAGCAGGAGTGATAGGATAGTACGTCTGGAATCTACATCCTGCTGTTATTTTTCCCATTGCGGAGGACTGGTTTCCCTGTACAAGAATTATGTTCTGAGATGGCTGTCTTGAGTTCAACTTGAGTTTAGATTTCGTTAGGTCAAATTGACTTTTGATGTGATTATATGCATATCTAGCTGCTGCGATATTACTATCGGCAACTTTTGGTTTTGCTCTAAATACGAATTTAATGGCTTTATCCAATATTTCGCTATCAAAATCTAATATTGCCATGGATGCTGATAGTGCCATCACATTAACCATTCTAGTGAGTTTGCTCAGAGAAGGGTCATTGATCTTTTCTGAAAATTGTTTAAGCAAACTAAAGTAGGGGATCTTGTAAAGAATTGCCCCATTGTCCTTAGCATAGTCTAGCATTCCCTGAACTGTAACAGGCTTTGAGTGTGCTTGAAGCATTTTGGCAATTCTTTCTGATGCATGATAATCAATACTATGCACTTCTTGGACGGTCGTTTGTGTCAAAGTCGAATCATAAATTATAGCTCCATTTTTTGTTACCCTATCCCCATGTCTGAATACGGTTTCGGCATCAAAAGAAACAAGTATATCGATATCATCTACATGAGATCTTGCTGGTTCTTCTGAAACTCTTACTGTAAAGTAACTGTGTTCACCTTTAATATTTGAATAAAATTCTCGTTTTCCAAATATATACATCCCAGCCTGAGCGCAAGCCCTCGAAAAGATATTAGCAGCAGAGTCAACGCCGCTTCCCTGTGCTCCACCTATAACCCATGTTAATGAATTTGTAACTTTTTGTGATTGGGTCATCAAAAATTGATCTCCTATTACCTGCTTTTAATGCTTTAGAATAGAGTAACGAAATTGATTAATTTGAATTCATTTAGGAGTTGAGTTGACTACGACAGTCGTCATCCGCCTGTTGCAGCATCAAACAGACAGCATTCACAAGCATCGAGTTTGCCGCAGTATGGGCATGCACACATACAGGCTTCAAGTGGGTTGCCACAATAATCACAACTAGTTCCATCCGTGCTGGTTGTCTTCTTATCTTCGTCTGGCAATTCTCAGTATCGGTACTGTGCTTTTTTCATTCTTATTATGTTTTCTATATACTTTAATGACGAGAAGCCCTTCTATACCTTCTTCGTAGTTTATTTCCACAAAGATGGCACTCTGTAATATTGGAATCATAAGATTTATCACATCCAATGCAGAAAGCGATCCATTTCCTAATGGTTCTGATTCCCTTAGCAGAAAGGTTCTTTATCGGAATATTTAACTGGCTAGCTATATTTGCGACAGCATAATCATCAGAAATGATGGTCTTTTTCAGCTGCAGTGCAAGTGCTAAAATCGAGAGATCTGCAACAGAGAGTGTAGAAATATCACCAGTTTTTTTTGCTACTGCTTTAATCTGTCTCAAAAAGCTTTCTTCGGGTTCAAGCACTTTAAGGTTACCTGCGTCAATCAGGGCTTGCAAACCGTAATATGATTTTTTTATGTGTTTTACCTCGTCAAAGACAGAATTTGTGGTATAAGACGCCGACGAAGAAAGAAAAGGCATGCCGGCATAGAATGCATTTGCATCGAGTATGAATTGGTTAGAATCCAAGTTTTGCAAGCTGTCTTAAGCCCCTCTTTCTTAAGCGTACAAACCGTGCATCATCCAAACAACGCGATATTTTCACAATTTGTCCACAGCGTACGTGAAATACCTCTTGTCCGTCTAATATTAATTGTGTATCATGAGTGCTCTGAATTTCTATTTGGGTAGATGGAACGACTATCTGAGGCATCCTGTTAACACATGCGATGGGAGCCACAATTATGCAGCTCAAATTCTCATGCAGGATTGGACCGCCAATAGAAAGGGAGTGCCCGGTTGATCCTGTGGGAGTTGAAATCATGATGCCATCCATTCTTTGTTTTATCTCATCGTCCATCATTTTTATAACAAAAAATGGAGTTCTTGTCAGGTTTGTACGCGTAATCAGGATATCGTTTAGTGCAGGCGGTAATATCATGTTATCATCAATAGATGCTTGTATCCTTAGACGTGACTCACAAAAATATCGTCTATCAAGTATTAAGCTGATATCCTCATTTATTGTATCTTCACTTGCTTCGGACAACACGCCTCTATGACCGCCTACGTTGATACCAAGTAACGGTGTCTTGCACGGTATAATTCTAAATGCTCTTAGAGTAGTACCGTCTCCTCCTACTGCAAAAATAATATCTAGGTCAATATTTCTGAGGTCTTCTGCTGCCACAGACGTGCTATTCTTTGTTTCAAAGGGCAATATGGAATAAACTTGCACGTGCTTATAGGATAGGGCATCAACGATTCTAGCTGCTGCTTTTTCGGCATCGTTATTACCGGTCTTTGTGATCATAGCCACATTGCGGATTCCGCCATCCATTTGATCGCATAAGTCAAATACATTAATAGCCTAAATGCATTTAGATCTAATCCTCATCCTCTCAATTAACTGCAGGCTTTTGAGAAAGAATGATTCATTTCAAATCTACGGTTTTATAATTTTTTTCGGATGGATATAATATGGAGTTTGTTCTCCCTCTCGCATTAGGGAAGATATCTTTGTTAGTCGTGTACAGAATGCTTTTACAAAGAAAAGAGCCACAAGAATAAATAACGTTAATTTCAACAAATTGAACGGGCCGATAGCTCAGCTTGGCGGAGCGTTCGACTGATAATCGAAAGGTCAAGGGTTCAACTCCCTTTCGGCCCATATCAATCCATGCCTTAGTTTAGGCCCGTTTACTCTAGAAGAAAAGGACCTTTTATGTTTGGCTTACGAGCCAATGACACAAAACGATACCTTCCCCTAGTCAATCATAGATATGCAATGATGAACAG
>DATDLD010000133.1:0-3800 GCA_036519475.1 Candidatus Nitrosopolaris sp.
TAATGAATCATGAAAGACATAACCACCTATAATAAATTTAATGAGAATGAATCTAGAGTATTGACCGAATTGAAATAAGGAATTGCAAGACTACTAGATAAGGTTACGATAGAAAATGATAATAAGTTTTTCCATTTAGAAAATTAGGTTAAGACTTATATTGAGATACATCAATTAGGATAACCTAATACTGATTAGATTGCCAATAGAGATAATGTAATGTAAAATGATAGATGAGGACATGAAGAAAAGTATGACACGAGAAAAGATAACAAATTTGCTAGAGACTAAGAGAGCATTCTGCTTTGCTATTATTATCATTCCGATTTTAGTTTTGGCAAATACATTTGTTTTTCAAAATCCTTCTAATTATTCAATTTATGCTACGAGTGCCAGAGCCGAGACATCTCCTGCTCCTACTGTAGCAGCAACAGCAACACCATCACTAACTAGGCTTAATGATACTGAATTATTGATTGTTCTAGTTAACCTCGAGCGAATACAAACTCAACTCCAGTTAACCGAAAAGAGTTTAGCTGATGGTGATGAGGCGATGGCCTTTGTTCATGCATATATTCCACACTCAGTGACTTTTCCTACAATGAAAAATCAATTGAACTCTCTTAATCAATCTGCTAATCCCAATCTAGAGTCAATGTTAACGGATCTCCCAATTGTAGTAAGATCAGGAATACCAAAAGACAAAATAAGAGAAAGTATCGTAAAAATTGAAAATGTAATAAATAGTCTGGTAAGTCAAGTTAATAATTCTAATAGGAATGACAAAACCTCCACTACCAACAATACAGAATTACTGTCTACTCAAACTATAGTATATTTACTTCGTGATGCTGCACATGCATATCAGTTATCTAATATAAGCCAACAACCGCAGCAGCCGCAGCAACTACAGTCTGTTGGAAACAAAGTAAATTATCAGAATGCAATGGGGTTGGTACAAACTGCTAAGGGAATCTTTGCTGAGAATGTATCAAAAACACAGGATATTAATAATAATCGTAGAACACAAGAGATAAACTCTTTTTTTACTGAATTACAAAAATCAATCTCCGATAAAGTAGATTATCAGCATGTCTCTCATTGGATCGTTGCAATTGAAAGAGACTTATTAGAATCATTGTCTCTTAATTCAGGAAGCCATCAACAACAGAACAACCAACAAGCAAATTATTTTGCAACAATAAGAACTCTATTGAAAGATTTAGTTTTACAAGTAAAGAACGGAAATTATCAGAAGGCTGATCAAAATGCCGTTACAGCATATCTAGATAACTTTGAGTTTCTAGAGGCGCCGCTAGAGAAGCTTGATCCTAAATTAATGAAATCGTTAGAACTGGACATGAGAGAACATTTAAGACAGATCATAAAGGAAAGACAATCTTCAGGGTCTATTGGAATCTTTGTCAATAGTACTCTGATAAACCTTGACAAAGCAGAACAGCTTTTGAGAATCAATTCTTCCCCTTCTGCAACCCAAGAAGGCATGATAGGACCTTCGAATGCGAAGGGAGGAGAATTTGCTAATGTTCAGGAACTGAGCAAAGGATTTGGAGTATATACAGGTGAAAGGCGCACCATAGGACAGTCTGATGAATCTTCAAAAGGAATAGTTAGGAGCAACATAGACAAGATTAGAATGAAGTTAGATGATATGCTACAACTCTACAAGAAAGGAAATTACAACGAAGCATTATCTGCTTCACGCTCTGCATATTTGGACAGCTATGAAAATGTAGAGGTCCCATTAAGACCTATTAATCCGGATTTTACGCTTGATATGGAAATAAAGTTTGCGCAGTTGAGAAATCTAATTCAAGCTAAATCACCTTATGAGCAAGTACAACATAAAGTAATTGAGATAAGAGAAGGTCTTGACGAATCTGAAAGACTGGTATCTGGAACTGGAGTAATTGCTCCAACAATAGCATTTTCAACATCATTTTCTATAGTATTCAGGGAGGGTCTAGAATCGGCGTTAATTATAGGCGCAATCCTAACTTATCTGGAGGCATCAAGAAATGATCGTTTCAAGAAACATGTTTACTATGGTATAATAATTGCCATTGCAGCAACTGCAACTACTTGGTTTATTGCTAATTATATAATTGAAATATCTGGCGCTAATAGGGAACTAATTGAAGCCATAGCGGGTATTTCCGCTGTAGCAGTATTATTCTGGGTCAGTTTTTGGGTTCTTAACAAAGTTGAAACAAAGAGATGGATCGAATTTGTTAAGGCAAAGGTTTGGCAGGCTACGACTACAGGAAGCGTAGTTGTCTTCCTGATGCTCTCATTCTTCACAGTATATAGGGAGGGATTTGAAACCGTTCTCTTCTATCAGGCAATGTTATCCTTTGCAAAATATATGGAATGGTATGTCATTGCTGGTCTAGTTTCAGGTCTAGCTATAATAGTAGGAATAGTTTTCTTGATCAAAAAGCTAGGAAGGAAATTGCCCCTCAGGGTACTTTTTGGGCTAACAATGGGTGTGGGCGCCTACATGTCAATAGCATTTATGGGTAATGCTATAAGATCATTCCAGGAGATCGGATACATTTCTACAACACATCTGATTGGAATTATTCCACGACTTGATATCAATCTAGCAAAAATGACTGGAATCCATCCAACACTTGAATCTGTCGTTGCTCAACTAATTTTACTAGCAGTCTATGTTGTCGGTTCAACGTATATCTTGATCATACAGCCAAGAAAAAAGAAGGCTATACAAACTGGAAGAAAATCTATGGCTGACCTAGAAAAGAGCAAGAAATGACATCAAAAACATTTTTGTGGCTGAGATATATAAATCAAAACATTTGATAATATTCTTTCATATTATTCTCAAAGCCGAGAATTGAGAATTGAAAGCTAAAATAAATATTAGCCTTGCCTAATTAGTTCTACCTAACAAACAAAGCACAGCGACGGGATCTGGCGTTGGCATCTATTCACATCCCACACATAACACAAAAGCAAGTCAGGTCAGGAAAACCACCAACCACCCTACTCGGTTCTTGTAGGCCAATTGAGCATGTCTTGAGCCGAGTAGGTTTCTACCCGCCTAATTTAAGACTGTTTAAATATTAGGCTTTCCTAATTAGGCGAGGCTAATTAGGCATGGATATCCGTAGTTCTTATTATAATGACTATAATGCCCTACTTATTCTAAAGGAGCTATCTGACAGAATTACGTACAGAATAATAATCTCCACTATTGAGAGTGCAAAAACAACATATCAAATATCTGAAGAGAATAAGCTTCCTTTAAGCTCCACCTACAAAAAGATTCAGAAATTATATGATACAGGTCTAATATCAATCGAAAAAATAAATATTGACAGTAAGGGGAAGAAGGTATTATTTTATCGAAGTCGAATAAAATCATTAGAGTTTAATCTAAATCAAAAAGGGTTATTGTTACAGTTTAATAGGAAATAACCTACTAGCAGTGATTCTGAGGCACTACCGACACATATAGTTAACGAGATGAATGATAGAATGAGTCAATATCACATACTATTTCTATGCAAGGTTGGGACTTGGCCCATGGCAATGTCATTGTAAGTTGCCTTTTAGTGCTAATGATTGTGTTGCTTTTTGCATTAGAACCTTAAATATGCATAAGGTTAATAATCTATTGCTGGTACCCATTTTGAGACTTGTCATTTGGAAACCCTAACAAAAGGAGACAATGAGGAACTCTACGTAGGAACAGCTGAATCTGAGCATGTTGAGATGTATTTGAAGGCAATATGGTATATTCGAGAAAGAGGAGA
>DATDLD010000134.1:0-7893 GCA_036519475.1 Candidatus Nitrosopolaris sp.
TTATTCACAAGCGAGAAAGTTCTCCTTATATAATAGACTTCTGTAATCCTTGTCACAGGAAGTTAATTTATTATCTGCTAAAGGAGTTGTAGCTGTAGCTGTAGCAGTATCTGATCGATTCCATTGATTGTAGGTGCTCTAACTGTAGATGGAAGGTATTTTTCAATTGGGTCATCCAGTTTTACTATTCCCTGACCAATTATATCATCTAGAAGGGTTGTAGTAAATGTTTTGGTTATAGAGCCAATATCAAAAAGCGTATTTTCATTTACTGTTGTAGCATTAGTTGCATTAGAAGTTTTCCCATATCCATAGAATTGAGTTCCATTTGCATCAACAAGTCCTATCACCACTGCTGCGTTGGTTTTGTTATCCACGAGAGTTCTTATAATCTGCTTTAGATTATCATTTATTTCAAAGCTTGATGATCCTGCTGATACTGTTAGTAGTAATGGTGATAATTTCGTAGAATATGCAGCAGCAGCAGCAGCAGCTATTGTTATAGGTGTTTCAGATGGTGCAATGGCTATGACAACAAATAACACAGAAAAAGACAACAATAATAACAATCTATTTCGAATTGTCCTAAGGAATATCATATTAGTATAATTTTTATTCAATAATGAAACAAATCTTGTGTTGATCTCCATTGATGTAAGCAGCCCATCAGACATAGCTGCCCTGCTTGTGGCCTGAATCATATGATGCCAGTAGGTTCTCATCATGTTCGTCGTAAAAACCCAAATCATACAAAGGTGCTTAAATCTTGATTCATACATTAAGCAGGCCATGTTCAAAAAAGATAACCTATTATAATGTATGTGCTAATGCAGGATTTCCATATGAAGCAATCAATTTACGGCATGTATATCCTTTCTCATATTGGCACAATTATCTCTGATTACTGTGTAGTGAAGAAAAGGATGATGAATAAGACAATGGGTTTCGTGAAAGGAGCAGATAAGTTATAGGTTAATATTTCCAATGAAACTACGGCTCTGTAAGCTTATCTAGATCTGTATTGCCAGAATACACCCTTATCAACTCTTCATCAATATCGTTTTCTGGTACTCCAAAAAAATTCAAAGCTTCTTTTATTCTTAGATTTTGCTGTGAGTAGCCGGCTTGAAATTGGTCACTACTATTACTATCATTATTGTTGCCCTCCTTCTTCTTCATTTTATTTCGAGCTTTAAGAAGAGTTTCAGAAGTCTCTACTAACAGAGAATTGGCAAACGAGTTCCATTTCTCTAATTCAGCTGATAAATTATCGGCATCCTCTAATATAGCAACTAATCTCGCAAAAGCCGCTATCACCCCTACCCTGTATTTCTGTAATTGTATTTTCATTGGGTCAAAGTCAGGTATCGATGAAATTTCACGGCAGACAAGAAATTGATATTCATCAAGATTCTTTGCAATGCTAGCTGTTCTAGTTATATTAGGATATTTTCCTCGAAGCAAATTGATGTTAACTGACATTTCTCTGGATAATCCATCTAATTGAGAGATAACCAGTTCTTTAGTGGTAATGCCAGCCTCAGCCAATATCTTCGTGCATTTTATGCCCGAGGTGATGTATTTATAGATAATCCGCTGAACTAAACTAGACAACATATATTCTTGCTTATGGTTACGACAATAATAATAAGGATGACAATGCCGTTTCTAAAATTAGGTTTTCAGAAAAAATTTATTTCGTTAAAGGCTTCTTGAACTCTATGTCTCGTTATAGATGTCCTAACTGCAACTCTCATAGTTCAATAGATGTGAACAAAGTGCATGACGGACGGCTGATGTTTGCTTGTTCTAGGTGCAACGTTTGTGCTCTTGTGCCTTCTATGGTTACCCACGATGACGCATATATGGAATTCTTGGATATGTATGATAATGGACATATCACAAAGGTCGAAGATCTAAAATCGCTGATGCAACAGGAAAGACTTTTGCGTCCATATTCTGAAATAGACGCCATGATTTTACATAATAATGCTAGCGAGAATGAAATGCTCAAAACCGTATTATATTCCCAAAAAAATTATGTTGTTGACTATAGAGTAATTCAGGAGCCCGAACCTGAACCTGGAGGCGCACTCACAGATCTTCCAATAGATGAGGCTATCATTAATGCTTTAGGTGAAAGGCAGATCAAGAAGCTATACAGATTTCAAGAAGAGTCAATAAAGAAAATTTTGCAAGGAAAAGACGTAGTTATTGTTGCCCCGACTGCTTCGGGAAAAACAGAAGCATTTTGTTTACCTATTGTACAAAAAATCTCCGAAGAAGGTCAATATCAGTTTGCGCCGCTTTCGTCTTCGTCGTCGACGTCATCTTCTAGAATAAAAAGGCCAGGAAGAGTATTTGCGATATTTGTTTATCCTACAAAGGCTCTCGCTAGAGATCAATTACCGAAGATAAAGCACTTTGCAGAACCACTAGGATTGCATGTCAATATTTTTGATGGAGATACCTCTAAGGAACAAAGGGAATACATCTTGTCCGTTAGTGTCCCTGAGATTATCGTTACAAACTTTGACGTACTTCATTACCATCTTTTGAACAGAACAAATTTTTCACGTTTAATTAGGACAGCCAAGTTTTTAGTCATAGATGAGGCACATATCTATACTGGTGTATTTGGAGCCAATGTTCATTATATCATAAAGAGACTTGAAAGGTTATCTACAAATAAGAAGATGCAAATAATAGCTGCATCAGCAACTCTGCCAAATGCAGGTGAGTTCTGCATGTCCCTCTTTGGAAGAAAAATGGACGTTGTATATGGCAAGGGACGAAGAGGTAAAATTAACTTTGTAATCTTATTTCCATCATTACACTCTCATAGAACATTGATGCTTGATCTTGTCAAGCAGACAATTTCAAGAAATCATAAAACAATTGCCTTTAACAAGTCCCATTTGAGTTCAGAGCTCTTAGCATTTTATTTATCTAAACAAGGAATACGAATAAGGGTACATAGGGCTGGACTCTTACCGTCAGAGCGTAAAATAGTAGAACATTCATTTAGAAACGGCTCATTATTAGCGATCTCTGCTACACCTACATTGGAGTTAGGCATAGACATTGGCGATATAGACGCTATAGTGTCAGATATTGTTCCCATCAACAGATTGACTCAACGTCTGGGAAGAGCAGCAAGAACTGGGCAGGAAGGATACGCCTTCCTTGCATTAGGCAACGACCCTATAAGTCAATATTACAAAGCACATCCAGATGACTATCTTGCTGATCAAGAATTGGCATATACTGATCCTTCCAACCCCTTTGTACAAGAGTACCAAGTTCTCGCAATGGCTTGTGATAGGCCTATATCAGTTGCAGAATCATCTCCTATCATAGAAGATGCTATTCAGAAACTAGTTTCAAATGGGCTTCTTCAGCTTCAAAACGGCAAATTTATACCTGACTTTAAAAAGTCAATGGAGATTTTAAGAGACTTCAGCATTAGAGGTATTGGAAGCAGTATAGATATAATCTTGGATGGGAAATTGATTGGTGAGCGGTCGTTGCCGCAAGCACTTGAAGAACTTCATGATAATGCAGTTTATTTTTTATCTGGAAGAAGATATCAGGTTAAGAAACTTCATTTTGATTGTAGAAACCAAGAAAGATACGAACTGTATCAGCAACGTCAACAACATCATCACCAACAACAACAACAAGAGCAAAAATCATCAATCACATCATTAGCCTCAGCTTATGCTGAATTAATGCGTCTTCCTAGAGACTATCCATACTACACCAGGGCTGTTGTGAATGAATGGCCTAGCATCCTTGAAACTTATGAACAAAAGAGAGTATTTGGAATAGAGGTAGCATATTGTTCTTTAAAAATTCAAAAGAAAGTAATAGGCTATTCCAATATTGAGATCGGACAGGAAATTACAAAAGGAACCAAAGTTATGCTTGAAAACCCTATAGAATTTGAGTTCATCACAAAAGGACTTGTATTTAGAGCACCGAGGCCCTTGGATACTTTGAAACTAGTTGTGGACGACGAGCAATATATAGAAATGAGTGGATATCATGCTTCTGAGCATGTAACGATAGAGGGAAGTTCAATGATAACAGGAGGAGCATCGCAGGACTTGGGAGGAATATCTCTTGGTTCGTCAGGTTTGATTTTCATCTATGATGGCAGCATTGGTGGAAATGGTGCTAGTAGAGCGCTTTATGACAAATTTGACAAGGCATTAGGAAGGACATTAAGAATATTGACAGAATGCTCATGCAAAAGTGAAAGTGGTTGTCCTAGATGTACGTACTCTTACAGATGCGGAAATAATAACGAATACCTCCATAAGGTTGCAGCTGCCGAAGTGTTAACCAGAATAGTCGAAGGACAGAAGACAGAGATTATTGGGGACGATGTGCCTACAGATCGTCCTCTTGTATGAGATAGAAACATAGACACTTAAAACGTATATCATTTTAGCCTACAATAGAATAATAATACAGGAAACAATTCTTTGTTTTTAAGTTAATAAATTTAATGGACTGGTCATCTGAGCATTCAAATTAGCTTTGTTGTTAGCGTCGTTAGTACTTCTGCCCGAAGAATGTTGATAATCAAAAATATAGATCATAAATATGAATATTAACCCGCTGATAATTAGGGCTATACCAGCATATATTAGCAGCCTTTTGTTCTTTCTTATGTCCACCATACATATACATCAATCAGAAGGACAACCTTATACGTTTCTCTCATCATTCATTATTTGCTCTTCAAGTGTTATTAAATTCAAGACATTCTAGTCACATTATAGTGAAACGAACACTGACATTTCAGGATTGATTCAATATACTTAAATGATTGTTAATACAAAATTGTTATTGTTTCCTGTGAATAATGATGGTCCAGTCACAAGGTAATCTTATTTATTAGTCCTGATAATCCTTCATTGTATGCCGATAGTTAACATCGCAATGTACAGTGGCAGAACACAAAGAGAAAAAGACCGATTGGCAGAAGCAATTACTGAAGATGTTGCAAAGATATTGAATGTAGATAAAAAAGAAGTCATTATAGTAATTGAGGAGGCTCCGCATGGCAATTGGTATTCCTCTGGTGTTCGTCTTTAATAGATCTACCTCTTCATCTACCACTGGAAAATTGTAGATTTTGGGTTGCCTAACTGCTAGAAATAGAAGGCTTCTGCTTTCCTGCAGCCACTTAGAAACGGTAACGAATACATTATTAGCTGGATCCTAAGAGGCACTAGACCTCCGATTTAAATACTGACGTCCTAGTATCGTCGTTCGTCATTTTCAATCTTTCACTAAGTTTTGTCTTGATTTCTGATAGTTCTACCATGACTCCTAATTGAGAAACACTTGCTAAAGATTTTGATATTGGATTCAAATGTAATGGTAATAAATTTTCTGCTTCGTTACCATGATCTTAGATTTGGTATGAACGCCACCTTTCGTTGGGTGCGAAGAATACCGAATTTGATTGTCGCTACGTGTTCTCCAACGATAGAAAATTGAGACCTAAATATTCCTTATTTAATAGTATATATTATTGCTAAGTTCGATGTATATTGACATTAGAATGTAATTAATTTTATTTCTTTTTTTTAGTATCATGTCTAAGGGATTCAATAAATATTAGAGATTATTGTTTGATTGTGAGCTCATCATGAATCAAAGGAACTTGGTTATTTATCTTATTGCGGTCTTTACAACTTTTATTCTTATTATACATGTTTTAGCTCCTATCCGAATCTACGCATACAATCAAACCTACACGAGTAACAATAACACATCAGGAGCATCTTCGATTAAACCCTTTGACCCCTTTTCAAATCGTCCAACTGGTGAGGTTATAACTACAATTCAACCTACAGTACCTCTGAATCCTCAGATAAGTGCAGGACCTCAAGCAAACAACACCTCAGTTGTCATTGATAAGGGTGTTGGAGATAATATCAGTAGCATTAGTAATCCCCCAGCACTGAATGATAGTACCGCAGATGTCAGTGGCGTCCAAGTAGGTGATGGTCAAGAGATAGATACTGGGTCTGAGACTGAAGCGCTTACACCAGAGCAAGCGGCAGCAATAAAAGATAATCTTGTCATTCCCGATACATCACCTTTCAAAGTTGATAAATGTATCCCTGCTGGTAGTCTTGAAAGATTTGTCCCAAATCCATTCATGAAAGACTTGAATTCCAATCGATTTATTGTGAAAGATTGCGTAACGGTCTCTGGTAAGGTAATATGGACACATTACGTTAACATTGACGGAGATGCTAATTTCAACCTTAAACTTGATAGCAAATATAGATCTCTACTTACACCTGCAAATAATAACGCTAAATTTAAAGGTGCGCTACATGTAGAAGTAGTTTGTCAAGGCAAGAATACTTCAAAAGACCCAGTTAAGGTAGATCAGTGCAAAGACCCCAAATACGATGGTCCAAACTTCAAAAAAGTCTTGCCAAAGGTCGGAAAACACGTACAAGTTACCGGAATCTATGTGATAGATGTTCGTGAGGGTGGACATGCAGAACTACATCCTGCCTACCAGATCAAATAAATCTGGTGAACACTTTAAACGAATATCACAGTAAACTACTACCTCAGCGTAACTGCCATGTAGTATCGTAAAACAACAATCACTCTCCGCTCATAGGAGGGGTTAATGAACGTCTGGTAATGTCAAGGAAAAGGCTTCCGATTAAAGCATAATAACTTGATAACTTGATACTATTAGTAATATTAATTCTATCAATTCTCATCACAAATTCCTTTGTGATTTTCTCAGGAGAAGGAAATAACAATGAAAATAATACCAGCAAACGACTATCCATAGCTGGCTGGTCAACAAATGTAACATCCGCAATAGCCTTGGCTTCAGCTTTCGTAGGGTTATACTATAGGACAAAAAAACAACCTAATCCTTCCTACAGCAAGTACTACAACAGCAGAAAGATCCAATATTCTTTGTGTATATTTTTAACCTTATGGTTCGTTGCCCAGGTTATTTGGGGGTATTATCAACAATCTCCTTATCTTTCTATTGCAGATGTGTTATGGTTAATTGGGTATGTGTTTTTTGGCTATTTCTTATTAAGCTTGTACAATATGTTAAGGAAGGCGTTTATTCAGCCACATGTTGTCGTTTTGGTATCGGTGATTATTGTCATATCTTTGGCGTACATGGTAGATCTAGTTGTAAGCACATCGCAATTGTTATCTAGTCACGAAGAAGCTCCCGGAGTATTACTAGTCAATATTGCATACCCGATACTTGATGGAATATTGCTTGTTCCTGCAGTCTTGATTCTTTGGAGTTTGCTAAGCGGTATAAAACAAGAACAAGGACCAAAACAACAACAACAACAGCAACAACAACATTATGCTTCTTTTAATTGGATACTATTGTCTTTATCAATGATAATTTTCGCTATAGCCGATAGTAGCTTTGCGTATTTTTCTGCATTCAACATTACTACCGTCCAAAATGAGGTGTGGATATTGGATATGCTCTATAATACAGCTTATCTAACTCTGGCTGCTGCATTAATTAGATATAGCGACTTCTTTATTTTGACTGCAAAATATCCATATACCAGTAGCAAATCATTATAGATAGTCGAATATAATTCGTTCCACCACAACCCAACTCGAAGTTACTATGTCAGCCTTGAACCCTACACTAAAAAAATTAATTAATAGAATAGGTTCCGTTAAGCAAATCAGATACCAAAATTTATGAGAATTATACTCTGATTTTACTCAAATTAAAGATATAATCGTATTAAGCCATTAACTGCAAAGACTCAAAAAAAGGTAATAAGGAATTACTAATAAGCAATTACCGTTAGTTGATGGGAATGTTTGACTGCAGGTAAGAGTAGTAAT
>DATDLD010000135.1:0-5001 GCA_036519475.1 Candidatus Nitrosopolaris sp.
CATGGTATTCCACCCAATATGATATTATCTGAGGAAAAATATATAGAATTACTTTTTGCGAAGTCATGAAGCCTACGCAGTATGCTGTTCTCAATCGGCAATCTGTTAGAATAACATACTGGAATAGCCTCACAGATCAAACTGTTTGGTTTGCGACTTTTTCTAAAGTCGTCTTTTAGGTTAACGATACGTCGAGAGACTAGAGACGACGGCTTCTTCAACTTCCTAGACCTCTATTGTATTAGTAGACTGATTCTGCGCTTGGACGTAAGCCCATTCTATAGTTTGTGTGGCCGCAAATCTTGCATCGATAGGGCCTTCTGCGCTTATATGTATAAAGAGTGAGCTGATCCTCTAATATTTCATGTAGGGTTTTCGCCATACACTTATCACAAAACCGACGTTCGGTATCCAATCTATTTTTATATCGTTCAGTTCATTATTTAATTCAATGGATTTCCTGCTTGCCGAGAAGGGGTTGTCTGAGTACATTGGCTCAGAAAATAACCATCAGCATTAGTATTGAGGCTTAACTTTTATTATCACCAAGACGACAGACGATTAGGTGAACGGTCTCTAATGGCCCGGTACAAGAATCTTCGACCTCATCCATGAGAAATATTCCTTGGGTGATATGTGTATCAGATATATCAACGCTAAACGTTTTAAACAGAGTTAAGCATCTCCGCCTCGCCTTCACGTCTATATTATTATCCAGTTCGTCAGTCTTTTCTTTGGAACTATATCCATCTGTAACGTCATCAACATTAATTATCAGGTTATATAAACAACATAAAAATTAATTTTGTTTAGCGGGTTCTATCAGCAAGTATTTTGGGAATTTGTGCAGGGCTCTTCGCAACCGCCACTCCTGCCTTTGCAAAATGTGTCACCTTCGATTCAGCCGACCCATAGCTGCCATAAATAATTGCGCCAGCATGACCCATCCTCTTCTCATTGGGTGCTGACCTTCCAGCTATATATGCTACGACCGGTTTAGAGAATCGTGTCTCAATCAAATAATCTGCCAGCTGTTCTTCTGCGTCTCCTCCAATCTCCCCAACTATAACCACTGATTCAACGTCATTTCTATGTCGTACCATATCTAAGGCTTCCTTAAGGTTAGTACCGTTAATCGGGTCGCCACCGATACCCAAGCATAATTTTTGGCCAAATCCGGCCTGGGTCAAATGGTAAGATACCTCATACATTAGGGTTCCACTTCGTGAGAAAACTACTGTGCTGCCTTCCTTAAATGGTGGACCCGGCATTATACCTACCTTCATTACCTGAGGCACAATCACACCTGGTGTGTTTGGCCCTATCATTCGCGCGCCTGCAGATATGGCGTATTCATAAACTTTTATTGAATCCCTTATAGGCACATGTTCAGGAATGGCAATTAACAACTTTATTCCATTATCGATAGCCTCTAGAGCTGCGTCCAAAAAGTACGGCGCTGGCACAAACATGCCAGATATCTTCGCACCTGTTTTTCTTACTGCATCTTTTACACTATTAAAAACCGGAATATCTTCAAATCTTTTGCCCCCTTTGCCTGGGGTTACTCCAGCGACAATATTTGTGCCATATGCTTTCATTAATCGCGTATGAGTAGAGCCGAAGCTTCCGGTTATGCCCTGTATGATCACAGGTTTCTTTTTATAATCACGATCATTCTGTTTTCCTATCAATATATCAAATAGATCGAAGTTATTAGACATGGGCTTACCAACTAATTCCCCTTAACGGTGTCAACTGCTGAGGTTATTGCGTCTTCTATATTATCAAATAATTTGGCTTGACTGCCCATTAGCAAATCCTTTGCCTTGTCGGATTCAGCACCAGATATTCTAGCAAAAACAGGAACATTAATCAAATTATTTTTATATGCATCAACAATTGCTTGAGCCACCAGGTTTGTTTTGACTATACCTCCAAATAAATTCACAACAACGGCCTCAATTCTTTTTATCTTGCTTATAACCTTTATCGCCTCGTATATAGTTTGAGTCGTTGCGCTCCCACCGAAATCAAGGAACGCCCCTGCTTTTCCCCCTTCCTCTGAAACCATATCTAAGGTTGACATCACTAAGCCAGCACCATTTCCAATGATAGCAATATCTCCCTCTAATTCCACTAAAGAGAAGCCACTTTTTTCGGCTTGGGCTTCCAACTCAGATACGTGCTGAAATTTTCTTAGCTCTGGATGTCTAAACAAAGAGTTATCATCGATTATAACTTTCGCATCAAGAGCAATCAAGGATCCGTCATTAAGTAGGGCGGCTGGATTTACCTCTGCTAGCTCAGCTTCCTTCTCTACCATTAGTTTAGAAAGTTTAATTGCAAAATCCTCAAAAGAAATCAGAAGATTGCCGCTCATTCCTAGCTGCAATCCTATATCTTCCGCGTCTTGATTTGAGATCCCGTCAATTGGTACATTCAGAATCGTCTTATTACCTGCCTTTTCTATGTCTATCCCGCCCTCAGTAGATACCAATAACGAATAGGATCTCTTAGTTCTGTCTAAAAAGAGTGATAAGTAAAATTCCTTTTTTATCTCGACCATCTCCTCCACTAGGATTCCTCGTGGTAACTCTCCGTTTACGGCTTTAGTTAATAGGTAGCTAAATTTTCCTGCTAGCTCCCCTTCATTATTGCATTTTAAAATGGCACCAGCCTTCCCTCTTCCACCCACACTAAGCTGAGATTTTAAAACAACGGGGTAACCAAGCTTTGACGCAGATTTTCTTGCTTCTTCAAGTGACTCTGCAACATATGATGTCGGAATTCTAATTCCATATTGACTAAAGAGATCCTTGCCCTGATATTCGAATAACCTCATATAAGAGTAGAGGAAATTCTTATAAACTTCTTTATAATCGTATTACTGAATAGTAGTAATAGGCTGTGGACGATCTATGGACGATATTTTTGCCCTCGAAAATGAATTCATTGATCTGATCAATCTGTGTCGTTTTCAAATAACTCCTCTATAGTCGAGTGTTATATAGACCCGACATTATCATTGATGCTCAACGTGACGATGATCTACTCGTAAGAAAAGATTAGCGATTTTTTGTTTAGAATAATGCTACAGTATTGCAGCATCTTTTAAAACTTATATGCCCAATTAGAGACATACTATTACATGGCTGAAAAAATGACAGCTGTTATGTTGATTATCCTGACAATGATTGTATGTGCAGCAGTCCCTGCAATGTTGATATGGCTTACTACTATGCCGCATCCAAAAATGGTAATTGCTATCCCTCTATCGACCAAGGCGATGGATAGTACATCAGCTATTGGAAATGGTTTGAACGAAGCAACAGGCCTAATCCTTGGCAAAAATTGAGCATAAATAATTTTGATTATTGTTTCTAGAATTTGAGAATCACAAAAATACATCAGTTAAAGTTAATTATCTACGAACTCTTCTTGGTAGCTAATCGTAAGCTGGCTGGTCCAAATCTATTTATCTTCGATTAGAACTATTTCTTTCATGGGCATATTCCTTGGAAGGAAGCCTAAGAGCGATTCTGATCTCCCTGCTGAAACTGCGAAGCAGAAGAACTATGATAGCAACTTAGAATTTCAAAAACATGATTTGTACAAAAAGGGGATAAATTTAATGGCAAGTGAAAAATTGGAGGATGCTATCAGAAGTTTCGAATTAGCATTGAGATTAGACCGTAACTATGTTGATGCATGGATCAAAAAAGGATATGCTCACTTTCATTTAGGGGAATACACATTTGCTATTTCTTCCTACGATAGATCATTAGAAATCGATGTCAACAACGCAGAAGCTTGGAATCTTAAAGGTCTGACTTATTATAAAATGAAAAATTTTGATAAAGCAATTGAAGCCTGTGAAAAGGCGCTTGATATCGATCCGAGCGATGGGATGTCGTGGTACAACAAGGCCTGTTATTTGACCCTTAACAGAAGGATTGATGAAGGCATGGAGGCCTTAAAACGCTCAATCGAAATAGACATCTCTAATGCAAAAAAAGCTGTGCGTGATAGAGACTTTGAAAGTGCACGTGTTGAAGAAGGCTTCATAAGAATAATAGAAGTTGTAGTCTTAGAGTCTATTAGACAAGGATACGACTACGTCGGGAAGATAGTCTGGCTGACAGGGATGGATACACAGGAAGTAGAAGATGCAGTGATGCGACTCTGCAATAAAGGGTTGATCATTAGAAGAGAAAAGAGAACATTGACCTCCAAAGAGGAATACTATGAGCTCGCTAAAGATATTGCAGCTAGAGTGGGCATGGCGAGGCGGACAGGATTTCTAGGTAAGAGTAAGGAGGTATCTGCTCCTATGCAGGAATTAAGGGATATCAGTGAAATCCTCGGTAGAACCAGAGAATCTGTTGATAGGGGCGATGTGAATGCGACATTAGAAAATTTCGACCTATTGATCAACCCTTCAAAGCATGGTTCATCAATGATTGAGCAATTCTTCGATGCCCATAGAGATCTTCGTTTATTTCAGATTAGACTAAGGGACAAAGGTCAGGATTATCTGAATTCCCACAAGCCAGACATAATTAGGGTAATTTCGGACTTGGACGTTAAAATACGGAGCAACCCAATATCCGAATCCATAAGGGAAGAAAAAAGTTCTCAAATTAATAAATTACCTGGGAACGACATAACATGATTATAACAGAGAAGATCAACTGATTCAAGCAAGACTGATTAACTTAATTTTCTTCCAGGCCAATTATGAAACTTTAGTTTTTGCTTTGAGAATTAGCAAACCCGCCACTTTTTTTAGCTAGCTCATCTAATACTAAAAGTAAATCTAGGATAGTATAGAGATAATATATTAATACCCAGTAAAAGAGATTTGAATATGGCAAAAATCTTTTCTGAAGTGAGCGAGAAGGAGATTACCAGAACGATAGCTATGATGTTCAATGAAACGGTTGTAGAGTACAGCGATTCTGACGTAATAATCATAGGAGCAGGGCCTGCAGGATTAAT
>DATDLD010000136.1:0-6478 GCA_036519475.1 Candidatus Nitrosopolaris sp.
GGCGGCATTGTCTGCGATGATTTCGTCATGGCGTGTTTCCCCTTTTATTATTGCGCCAAGGGTGACTGCAGCATCTACATCCTTCTTCTTCAACAGCTCTTCAACTATCAAAGGCATGTCAAAGGACCCTGGTACATAACACACGTACCGGATATAAGCGTGCAGTCTCTCGGCTTGTCGTTTGGCATTGTCCAACATTTCAAGCGTGATATCGCTATTAAATTCAGAAACTACTATCGCTATTCTAATCTTATTCACTTAATAATTAAGCCACCTTAGCACAAGCCCTTAGCTCATCTGCTTCTATCAATGGAATCTGATATTTTGTTGAGTACGTTTTTGCGTTTGTTATTGATAATGCTCTATGCGTCTCATTATCTAACATCTCACAAATTACCACCGCTGCAGTCAGATTCGCCAGTTGAGCAAGGTATATGCAGAGTTCAGTGTGTCCCGTTCTATCTTGAAGTAGTTTTTTTGAGGCAATTAATATGGGAACGTGGCCAGGCGCTCGGAAGCTATTTGCAAATTCATTAATTCCTCCGGTATCAATCCTCTTACAAATTTCACTCATTTTTGAGATTGTTAATGCTCTGTCGAAGTCAGTAATACCAGTATAAGTATCACGATGGTTAATGGCTATTGAAAAGGACGGATCGTCACCGTAGGGAGATTTACCACTAGTTAATTTGGCGAAAACGGGATTAATACTAGATACAGCTTGTAAGATATTCTGCATATATGTTAGACCTAATTTGAACGCGAAATCGTGTGAAATAGCTAGACAAATTAAACCACCACCATCCTTTCTCATTACCGCAATATGTTCTGGGGAAATCTTCTCCCCACCTATTACCATATCGATCTCGTTCTCACGTCCTTTGTCATCGTGTATCAGAACAAAATGAGAACTCCTAAGAGCCTGTATTGCTTCTTGTATCAAATAGTTCTACCTAGTAGAGACATTAAGTCATTATATAGTTTACTAAACTTCGAGTTACTACCACTTCTTTAGTATATTTTTGACAACGTACCTCCCAATAACATCTATTTCTAAATTAACTCTATCGCCTTTGGACTTAAGCCCTAGAGTAGTTATAGCTAGTGTATGGGGTATCAAAACTACTGAAATAGTATCACCTTTAATGTCTACTACCGTTAGACTTATACCATCTATGGCCAGTGATCCTTTAGGTACGATAGCACAGAGCAGCTTGCTATCTTGGACTGTTATAGACAATCGAGTCTCTGTCTGAAATGTAATAATACTCTGAATTTCTCCAGTCCCGTCTACATGACCTAGAACAATATGTCCTTCCAATCTTCCATTGAGGCGTAAGCTCCTCTCAATATTTACTTTTTCACCTGTTTTCAAGGAACACATGCTTGTTCGCTTCATAGTTTCATCAACAATTTCAAAATCTGCGCAGCCTTTATGCAGCTTTGTAATGGTAAGACAAGCTCCATTAACACTGATGCTATCGCCGATTTTCAAACCCTTCTGTAATCTTCCAAGGTAAATGCTCATTTTAGTATCTGCTGCTTTATTCTTTGCTTTGATCTTTGAAATTGACCTTACTCTAGCCAGACCTTCGACGATACCTGTGAACATCGAATGGTTATTTCATTACAACAGAATAAAAAGCATACCTAAAACTGCAGATGTAAGGTAGATAACTTTTTTTTATATTTTACTTCTGGCTTGCATTCTGCTCATTAGGATTTTAACAGATCCAATATTGATTTTGCTAGCTTGTAATGTACTATATCGATCATTCTGCCTTCTAGGCTAATTGCACCAGCTCCAGTAGCCGTCCCGTTTTCAACGGCCGGGGCTAAGGATTGTACTACTTTCTTGGCCCATTCAATTTCAGTTTTAGTAGGAACAAAAATTTTATGGACTGGGTCGATCTGCGAAGGGTGAATAATACTTTTTCCGGAATATCCTAATCGTCTTGCATATTGTGTATCTCTTTTTAGACCTTCTGTATCATCTACATTTTGCCATATGGCATCTATAGCTAATGCTCCTGCAGCTCTTGCGTCAACGGGGAGCTTTGCACGAGCATATGCGTATCCAGTTCCATTATTCTCTACATAGTCTAAATGCATATCATAAAGGAAGTCAAAAACACCAAAAAGCAAGGCGTTAATTCTTCCGTCTGCCTTCGCGATGTCGTAGGCATTTAACACCCCTTGCGCAGTTTCGATAGAAGCAATTAATTTAATATGGCCCTTTACAATCGCTCTTTCTTCTTCCAGCTTAGAAACAAGGCGCGCAGTATCTATTATGGTATCTTCAGTATTCACCTTCGGAACGATAATACCTTCGATTCCTTGCTGAACTGAAGCTGAGAGATCTTCTACTGCAAAACCTGAGTCAACTGAATTGATCCGTACATATAATGCAGATGAAGAATGGTAGCTCTTTCTCTCTGATAATGCTCCTCTTATCATCTCCCGGGCCAGGGGTTTCTGATTAGGAGGAACCGAGTCCTCAAGATCTAGGCAAATGATATCCGCATCAAGCGTTTTGGATTTTTCTATGAACTTCTGGCTATTGCCTGGGACAAAAAGCAGACTTCTAAACATCCCTTCCGAAGCTCTCCAAAGCGGTCCTTACAATTTATGAGGAGTAGTGATCATTTTTCCAATCTGTTCAGCTTTTGCCATCATGACATGACCCTTTACCATATCATTAAATGGTAAAATTTCGTGAATAACCGGTTTTATCTTCCCCTTGCTTGTCCAGTATATTACTTCTTCCAGTCCAGCTTTTGTACCCTGTGTTGAGCCAAGTAGATTAGTTCCTTTGAAAAAAAGATATCTTAAATCTAGCGTAGTATCATAGCCTGTCGTAGCACCTGTTGAAACAAGAGTGCCGGCTGTCTTCAAAAGAGCAACTTCTTGTGGAAAGGCTGCCTTTCCGATATGTTCAAAAATTACGTCTACTCCTGTCTTCTTTGTGATATCTCTGACTTTCTTAAACCAATCAGCTTCCCTGTGGTTGACAACATAATCTGCACCTATTTCTATGCATTTGTCCATTTTTTCTTTGTTACCAGCGGTAGCAATAACCGTACAGTTATACAATTTAGCGATTTGAATACCCACCATACCTACGCCACTGGTGCCACCCATTATGAGAACCATCTGCCCCGGCTTTATCTTAGCTCTACCTACCAACATCTGCCAAGAAGTCATTCCCACCATGGAAACTGCGGCAGCATCGTCAAAAGAGACATTCTCTGGTAATTTCACTACATTTACTTCAGGCAAATGTGTGTATTGCGCGAAGCCGCCCCATAGCGGTCCAGTCTGAAAGCCCCATATAGTACGATCGCTACAGTCAAATTCTCTTCCCGATGTGCACATTTCACATACTCTGCAGCTCATATTGGAATGCGAGACTACTCTGTCCCCCAGCTTAAGTCTTGTCACATCCTCACCTACTTCTGCAACAGTTCCGGCCACATCGCTTCCTGATATGTGAGGTAAAGGGGTCTTGATCGGATCACCCCAAATCGCCCAGAGATCGTTGTAATTATATGACGCAGATTCAACCTTTATCAGAACTTCATTGGGCTTCAATTTGGGCATATCAATATCTTCAATCTTTACAACCTTAGTAGGATCCTTATTATATTCTCGAAACACTGCTGCTTTCATGAGAGTGAAAGCATTATACATACTTAATATAGTTAACTATCACTAGTGCTTAACGCTATGGAAAATTTTTTTGTCCATTCAACCTTTTCAACAGGCTTTAGTCTCTACGTAGTTTAAATATGCCACGGTTTAGCATTATGAAGAATTTCAGCCGGCAGCTTCTGATGCCATTTGTGCAGAAATTCAATATCTTGTTGTTTGTTACGCAATTCGTCTGGTAGCATTATTGGAATCTCGTCAATTATTGGGTAAAAACGGGAACATTTTGGACAAAATAATACACCATCTTCAACTACTGCCTCGCTTTCGTTGGCAGTATCAATGTCATGTTTGACTTTAATTTCGAATAACTCCAACGGATAGTATTTGTCGATGGGACACGCAAGAATATCAAGCATTGATTTTTTCATTTCACTATTTCAGATCCAAATAGACCGGCGATCCTGTATTACTAGACAAAAGTGCTGCCTCTGCTACTTTAGTAACGTTAGTTGCATCTATCGCAGATATGAACGAACTACTAATCTTTCCATTTAAAGCATCGAGAAAACCCTTTAATTCTAGTGTCAGTGGTTCCTGAAATTTCTGCCGGCGCGGTGTAATCGTGGCTTCAGCTTGATCAATTTTGATTTCCTGTGTGATAAAGTCACCAGTAATTATTCCATCGGTACAAACTGCGCTAAATCTTCTAACTTTTTTTGGAGTGATCCAATTTGATGCAATAATTGCTACTTTCTGTTCATCAAACCCAAGCATGATTGTAGCGAAATCCTCATACGAATGGAATTTTTTACCCGCACAGGCAAATACTAGATGAGGCCTAGAATTGAATAAGAACATTGCAGTATCAATATCATGTACCGATGTATCGTATATTATGCCAACATCTACTACGTGTGTGGGCATCCTATTCTCCCTATGAAATTCCATCATTAATAGATCACCATACTGCTTGTTTTCTATAATCTGTTTGACATCTTGAACAGCGGGGTTGAACCGTTCAATGTAGCCTGATGTCAAAATAACTTTATTCTTCTTTGTTAATTCTATCATCTCCTCGCACTCTTTTGTAGAAAAGGATAGGGGCTTTTCAACAAACACATTAATTCCCTTCTCCATTATTTTTTTTGCGATAGTAAAATGTGAGGTGGTAGGAGTACAGACAATGCAGGCATCTAATTTTCTTTCTTCTTGAAGCATTCGATCCACCGAATCATAAGGCTTTGCATCATACATTTTGGCCAATTCTCTGCTACGCTGAATATTTACATCACAAATAGCTGCAAGTGCGCCTAAGTCCCTCAAAACTCGAGCATGATTTTTTCCCCACCCTCCTACACCTATCACGGCTAAGTTGAGATCGGTTGCGGTTGTCACCATACTGGAGTTATCCAATCCATATATTGTCGTTCTTCTGCGCAGACTATCCTTGTGTACATCTCGCGAATAGTTCTTGTTATGGGTCCTTCTTTTCCGTTGCTTATCTGACGACCATCAATACTAGTGATCGCAATAATTTCTGCTGCTGTCCCAGTTAAAAAAAGCTCATCAGCCAAATATAGTTCTGTCCTCGATATGGGGCGTTCGATTGTTTTGTAACCAAGATTTCCCGCTATAGTTAGTGCCGTGTCTCTAGTAATACCCTCTAATGCCGATCCAGCGATGTAAGGGGTGTAAATAGTATTATTTCTAACGACAAAAATATTTTCACCTGAGGCCTCGCTGACATTGCCCTCTTTGTCGAGCATTATTGATTCATCATATCCATGACTTTGGCATTCCTGTGTAGCAAGCACCGAATTAAGGTAGTTTCCAGCTGCTTTAGCCATAGGGGGTGTAGCAGTATCGTGAATTCTTCTCCACGACGAGACACAAGCTTTGATGCCCTCCACCTTGAAGTATTTCGAAAACGGAAAGATAATAATTGACGTGTATGTTGGAGAATTTCTACTAACGTTTAAATCAATTCCATGCAAGCCTACGAGTATTATCGGCCTTATGTAGCATGATTCTCTTATATTTGATCTCTTCAACAATTGAACTGTGGCGTCACAAAGCTGTTTAGGTGAATAATTTGCTCTAAAGGAATAAACTGCAGCAGAGTGATGAAGTCGCTGCATGTGATCCTGCAATCTAAAGATATAGAGGTTATCATTTGAAGCATAACCACGAATGCCCTCAAAAACTGCTGTTCCATAATGCAATGCATGAGTCATGATGGGTATTGTTGCTTCATCCCATTTTACAAATTTACCATCGAGCCATACGAATTCAGCACCCTTTGTCTTCATTTATGCCAAAGGTCTCTAGGAGCACTATAAAAATCTTCTAAATTTATCGAAAACCTTCTTTTGGAAATTTCATGCCAAACAGTCTCACCGTAAGGTCAGGTGATCTTGCAAAGCTGTCTATAATTTTCCAGTTATCATTAATCAATCCGGCAACTTTCTCAGGTACTCTCTCTTGCCATGCTTGGGTTTTGTTGTGAGATGAGTAATAATACGATCTCTTGTTATTAGCTTGGGCATAGAGCATATCTTTAACAGCAGAAGCAGAGATTTCTAATCTGTTGGCTTTGATAGGGTGAAGTCTATAGGCTTGGAGTATACGTTTCTCCGATATGTCGCCGGTGTAAGTAACAAATTCACTTTCATGGATGTTCTGCAGAATTTTGCTTCTGAGCATCCATGAGTAAGGTGAAATTAACGGTGGTAAGTACTTGATGAAAGGGGAAAAAAAAGTGTAATCTGGCGAGATAGTAAGGTTGGGAACCTTTGGAAATACAGATTCAAGCATTGCTTTCCTCAAC
>DATDLD010000137.1:0-5392 GCA_036519475.1 Candidatus Nitrosopolaris sp.
TTAGTGTAGTAAAAGCCTGTGGCGAAGTACTCAACATGTCATATCAAGAAACTATCGATACTTTAAAGAGTAATTCCGAATCTTATCTGAAAGCTGAACTTTGAAAGAACAGAACTTTGAACTTTTGTTTCCGTTCGAGACTTGATGAATATAATTGAGATGGGAGGCTTTGTGAATTAATAATGAACTTGTCCTCGTCCAAAATTTGTATTTTCCTATGCTAGCCCGAGAATTCAATAACAAACATAAAATATCGTATTACTTCATGATTTTCGAATGGATCGAGTAAAACGTATTTCCAATGAGCTTTTGATGAAGTATCCAAACAGATTCGGCGTTGATTTCAATGAAAATAAGAAGAACATAGGAGAGGTAGCAATTCTTAGATCTAAGTTACTTCGAAATAAAGTAGCAGGCTACATTGCATCGTATTTTCATAAACAGGCCACGCAAAATAGTAGAAGTTCCCTTTCGCCTGATCTTGAAGAGGAAGGAGATGGGTCTGGAAGAGCAGAAGTATAGGAGAGCTTGATAACGATAAATCTCCTCGGTGGCGCAAAAAAAGCTGTAGGTAAGTCATTGGTCATTTTAGAAAAACCTACCGCCTCAATCTCTGACATTCTTAAACTCTTGCAAAGCCAAGCAAAAGACTCGAGAATCTTCAATTCTAACAACCTGTTGATCGCAATAAATGGGGTTGAATCGTCAGTACTATCCGATAATGATACGTTGGTACAAACAGGAGACAAGGTTACAATTGTTCCTGTAGTGCATGGCGGAACCTAACTAATCTTAACCATATGACTTTTAGTAAACCGGAAGAACAAACAGTCGATGACTAAATAAATGACTGCGTAATCATGGAAATTATCTTAGAGTCCATCCATTAACATACTACTTTATACGGTGATTCGATCTGATCTATCTTCAAATATGTAATGATCGCACAAGAAGCAATCAGGGAATTCTCGCGATTTAGTAGCAAAGCTTTCTTATGCAATAAAAGTGGGAATAGTTGCGCATTTAGGAAATAGATTATCAATCCAAAAATGATATCAATCAAATTATGTAACCGCACATATAATAGTCATCTTAGATAGTATAGATTGGAGATCCAAAATTGCCTAAAATAGATCCAGCATGTAGTGAGATTAGCTATTGAAGCCACAACATGTCTACAAGATTGGGGATACTTTTATTTCAATTTCCGCCTTCAAATCAATACGTATAAAAAACATTGACAATCTTGTCGAAAATATACAAAGTCTGTCTAAAGTGGTATGGATCCAGGGCGTTAATGTGATGGTTATTTACGGGTTTGAACACATAATTGAAACTTTAAAGATAACCTTGGAATCCGAAAGAAGAAGGGCCCTTCTCGCTAAAAAGCCGCAAGTGGACTTTCTGCTTAGATTAGTATGTACAAATCAAATATCTAATGCTCTCCAATATGGTGGGCTAAAAGATGGCAGAGACGGCTGCTTTATCGCATGTTCTAAGAATGAGGGACAGTTATCGAAGGTAAGCGATCGACTACACTACTTATTTGGTCGAAGAGATGAAACCATTTTGAAACCAACTGAGATTAAGAGAAAAACAATCTCGGAGAGACTAGGGATAGGAATAAATAATAACCCTCTAAAAGAGGATATTGGGTTTTTAGGATTTTTAGCTGAAAGAGGCGCCTTAATCACACGATAGTACAGTTTCGTTTTTCGATGATTGAACTGAATATTTGATCCCGTCTTATTATGGAAATTCCAGTTAACGGCCCTGCTACCTCTACGAGTACAATCCAGTCTGGCCCTTCGAGCTGAACCTTGTTGTCTAATCCCGTCGCGATAGCGGTAATTAACTCGCAGGTCTGTACAGGATTGTGCCTTTTTTCAACTGTGATTCTAAAGGTTTCATCGTTCTGCATTTTGGACGATAACTGACTTACTGCAGACCTTATCTCTTCCAGCCCGGTGCGTACCACTACTTCTATTGGTATAAGTCTAAGGATAAAACGAATTCGCCAGGCTTCATTGTGGACTAGTGCTTTGATTTTGTCAATCACTCTGAACGGATCAAGGTTTGTACGTGCTAGAAAAATTCCGCTGATTTCAGTAGTCTCGAATTCCGCTAGAAAATCTCCAAATCCTTCTAATACGTCTAAAAGTTCAGCGGCAGCATCCTGCTCCTTATATCTGAAAGTCGAAGCTAAAAGATTAAAACTAGTTTGCATGAGATACTTTCCTGCATAGAACTCGGTAAATTTCTTCTGGTTTTATCGCTCCTTCCCTAATTATTTTTGGTGTCGAGTTAACTAGCTCTACTATTGTTGATTCCACTCCTCCTTTTATGGTGCCACCATCCATAATGGCATCAAATCCATACAAGTGTGAAAATATGACGTCAAGCGTACTCTTGCAAGGCTTTTTTCCGGATATATTAGCACTTGTTCCTACAAGATATTTGCAATGCTTAAGAAGCAAAGTGGCACAGACATTATTTGGGATTCTAACTGCGATGCTTTTTGTGCCAGCGTTTACCTTTGGTGATATCCGCTTATCTGTTAATGGAGAAACGATAGTAAGAGCCCCAGGCCAAAAAATCCCAGCTAATAGCTTACCAGTTTTTCCCAATGATACAAGATCTTGTACGTACTCAACGCTGGAAGATAGAATAGGAAGAGGAATTTTCTCATTTCTATTCTTTATCTCAAATATTTTAGTGACAGCCTTTTCATTATATGGATCACATCCTATTCCATAGACTGTATCTGTAGGGAAAACTACTATTCCACCGTCCTTTACAATTGAAGCACATTCTAATACGTCATTTTCACTGCTACATCTTAATATCTTGTATCCCTCAGGTCCCGCCATTGCTTGTGCCCTGTCCACATAGCTTTCAATTCAGGGACTTTTAATTCTATATCTATGATAGGAATTAGTCAATCCATATTCTAAAAGGAATTTTAAAAGATTCGCTATCTTAGCTTCCCACATAGAGAATACCCAATTTACTCTAGATCAATTCCGAAAAGCCTATACGTTTCATGAAACCAAGCATTTTCTAACTGCTGTCTCGAGCTCAGATATGACTGCGTTGGTGTCTAAAGGATTAGTCCTGAGAGTTGCGCCAGCGGCAAATTCATGGCCCCCGCCTTCATTCAAGTTAGCAGCAATCTTATTGCAATGTACGCTTTCATTGTTCCTTCTAATACTCACTTTCCCTTCAGTCCCATAAAAAATGGCGATATCTGCATGTGTCTTTTGAAATACCTCTGCCGAGAAGATACTGGTATGTATGTACGGCGAAGTTGGCACAAAGGCTACCTTTAGGGCATTAACCTCCTTAACTATAATTGTGGAAATGATCTGCTTCTTCGCATCGTCACGCAGTACCGCATATTTATTATATTGTTCTTGCATTTCCACATCCCACAATATTCCATGAGCAGCTTTTTGTGCTAGAATAGTCAGCCTGCGGTAGAAATCCGAAAAAGTCCGATAGTAATGGATAAGCTCAGAAGTAGGTGTTAGATATTGATCGTTCGTAAAAAAATCCATTGTATGGGCGAGCCTAGCAAGTGTGGCTGCGAGCTCATTTCCGCGAAGAAATGTTTCATACATTAGGTCAGCTGCACATTTTTTGCCTGACTCATCAAGTACAATGTCTATAAAAGGTTTAAGTGACTCCACAGCCTTCTTTGACCAGGGATGGTGATCAACCCATCTTACTTGCCATTTGCTTGCTTTGGTCTTTGCAAATGTCCTATTGCAAATTTCAATCACTCGTTCATCATCAGAAAGTCCCAAATCTGAAATAATTACTATACCAGGCTCGGGCGAGAGTGTCATTACGGAATCAATAAAGTTTGCCAGTTTGGTAAAATTTTCAATTCCATATCCAAGGAAGATAGTACGTGCTTGAGGAAATCGTATTAACCCGATAGCTGCAGAGAATATTCCATCAAGGTCTGATTCATGTGATAGTATTATTGCTTTTATTTATCTGCACCCGCTTTTTAGCAATTCCGGAGCAGTTGTTGTTCCTTTAGAAGTTCTTTCATATTACATCACGTATAGGAAATCGATCTTTAAGAAGCCTATGCTGTAGGATATTATAAATCGTATGCTCGGATACAGCGCGGTCCGGTCCAAAATTTCATCGCAAGATCTAGATCTATAATTAATTAGAGTACCAACTATCTGATAAATATACTCCAGCAATACATTAGATATCTAATTCTTCGGAAATATCAATTGAGTAAACCTCCAGTCTGTCCTAACACTTAAGATCTTTTTTGTTGAAAACTCATTTTAGGCATCTACTAGAACGGCCAATTTACATGGATGCGATTCATTATATTTCATCGAAACGTTCTGTAGCAAACCCATCCGAGAACGCTTGCTCGACTAGCAGCTCTTAAACTGGCAATGAAATAATTGGCTTCACTAGAAAGGATTATTTATGCGAGAATCTACCCCAATACTCCTATACAATGACCGACTGGGATCTGCTGACTCCTGGAATAGGTCTTACTTCTATTGGGATCGTAGGAGTCGGCATTTCACTTGCTGGAATTGCTAAAACTTTCTTAGAAGGAATGCATGCTGTTTCTCTGCTGACAATGTTCATTGGCATGATTCTTCTTGCGTCAGGTTTATTCAAAGATGGATTCCCCTCAACTGGAAGAGCCAAGTCGGCGACATTCATCACCCTGGGCTTTTTAGTAACCTTTGGAGTAGCAGCTGCTGTAACGGTAAGTGCTGCAGTGCCAAGTATTTTTGCATATATAGGATTAATGATGATAATTTCTATTCCAGCTGCAGTGCTGGCAGTTGCGTCATATAGAAGAACGCCTTATATCAAAGCCCTAACGGTTATCTTTATCGGGGCTGCAGTCGTAGGGGCATCTTGTTTTTATGTATTTGGATTGGTTGCTCCTAAGGTCTTAGCTCCTCAAGGAGGAGAAAATCAAAGCCAAACGAAAAGCGCAACTGGGCCAGCACTTAATTCCACTGCTCAATTACCTAAGGGAGCCCAAATAATGAAGGTGACCATTTTGCCAGGTTCATCTGCAAAGGGTAATCCGAATTATGATCCCAAAATCATAAACGTCCCAAAGGGAGGAGGGTTACTATGGACAAACAGCGATAATGTTCCACATACTTCCACAAGTTTCAAAGATCAAGGGAAATCTTTCGATTCCAAACTTATCATGCCAAAAAAAACCTTCACACTAGATACTTCAAAACTGACTGCCAAAGAATATGATTATTTTTGTACATTGCATCCTTTTATGAGAGCAAAATTCACTATAAGCTGAACCTAAGCAATAGTGATAATGCCAGGGTTAAGACCATAACTGCTAAACAGTGAGATACAAGAGCTTGTCTGC
>DATDLD010000138.1:0-11861 GCA_036519475.1 Candidatus Nitrosopolaris sp.
AAAGAATAGGAATAAAAAAATAACGCTGGTGGAAAAGATAGCTAAAATTGCAAAGCAAGATAACGTGTTAGATTGAATAGATCCCGCATAGAAAGTAGAAGCCATTGAAGTAGATGTAAAGAAGATTAGGCGCGACTCATAATTATTGGATTTGTGGAATGTTTGATTGTAATAAGAAAGCGAATGAAATTGGATGAGAATTGGAGAGAATTCGCTACTAAATCATCACATAAACAGATTATTGCACACCTGACTCGCCTGAAAGATATCAAGCCAGTTTAAGGAACTACCATGGTGTCGCAGGTTTAGAATCGTTGTTCAAGTAGATCTTTCGTATTGGAATATGAAACATTAGGAACAGGAATATAGATTTAACTAGGGTGCTATTCGAGAATTCATGATATAGCCGGCCCAGGAGACGAAAATTCAAGAGGTTCAATCGTTTTCTTCTAGACTACGTTCAAAGCGAAAAGTAATTGGTTGATGATCTTGAAACCAATAATGTCGTGCATGTGCAATAGATGTAGGTGATGGAAGAAAGTATTTAGAATATCGCCTCTTTTTTTTAACTCATCACATGTATACCTTCTAAAAGGATTGTTGTGGTGTGGTTTTGCCTTTTTCTCCTTGACCTTCTATCACAATCATGGTCAGCGTTGACCTTACTTTATTTATTCTTCTTACATGCCATGTGATAATTTCCCTTAGCTTATCCATCGTATCTGATTTAATTTTTAAAATAATATCATAAACTCCGTACACCCCATTCACCTCCAGAATGTCAGGCAACTTTTTTAATTCTTTTATGATCTCTTCCTCTGAACCCAGATCACAGTTAATCAAAACGTAAGCGGTTGGCATGCTTAATAATTATCAGTTTCACAGGTATTAAACTCTTTTTAAGCATATGTCAATTTGAAAAAACATGTTACTAATATTGTAAACGAAAGGTACTTTGATAAATAATGGTTGTATACTAATAACTTTCATTTTATACTGACTACATTTATGATAGAATTTTTGTAAACCTCGAAACGTGAAAATCTAAACTTAACTTGCTCTGAAGATTTAAGATTTATTTAAGATCTCATGACTTTTAATATGATAGAGGTCAACTTCGTGGGATATGTGTTGCGTCCTGAGTTATACCTCAAACTGCACTCGGATACGACGGAAAGATCACATAAACAAAAGATGAGATTTAAGATAATCCAGATTCAGCAAAGGTCTATCTACAGCTGCCCAGCTTTACTTAACGTCATTCTTACATCTACCGCACACGCTCCTTTTCCTTCCTCGAACACCAAAAGAGGATTCATATCGAATTCCTCGATTTCAGGAAATTCAGTAACCAGCTGCGAAAGTCTTTGTAAATTATCTATTATGCTTTGTAAATCAGAAGGTTTTTCGCCTCTAACGCCTTTCAATAACTTCACCGTCTTTATTGATTCAACCATTCTTTTCGCTTCCTCTTGCCCTACCGGCGCAAGTCGAAAAATCACATCTTTCAATACCTCTACATAGATGCCCCCTAGGCCAAACATAATAAGGGACCCGAAAAGTGGATCTTTCTTTGAACCAAGAATTATTTCCTTACCCGATCGGACCATCTCCTGCACAAGTATGCCTTGTATCTTTGCATCTGTACGATATTTGCGTGCATTCTCAATGATACTTCTAAAAGCTCTTTGGACCTCATCATTATTATTTAATCCTACTTTGACTCCACCTGC
Organism: Candidatus Nitrosopolaris sp.; assembly: GCA_036519475.1. Taxonomy (GTDB): domain Archaea; phylum Thermoproteota; class Nitrososphaeria; order Nitrososphaerales; family Nitrososphaeraceae; genus DATDLD01. The sequence continues at coordinate 1,734 of DATDLD010000138.1, forward strand.
ATCTGACTTGTGAATGATATCAGGCGATGCTACCTTCAATACAACGGGGTAGCCGATTTCATTAGCCGCTCTGATACATTGTTCTTCACTGGTTACAAGAATGTTTTTAGGCGTAAGAAATCCATATGCGGCAAGAACTTCATAGCCTTCTTCTTCTAAAAGGTTGATCCTTCCAGCCTTCCTTACGTTATAGAAGACTGTTTTGACCTTTTCTTGATCTACGGGGAAATGTTTTGGGCGGTCTTTTGGCCTTTCCAACCAATCTCCAAAGCGATTCATTGCTTCAAGGGTCTTGATAGCAGGCTCCGCATACATAAAATGAGGTATTCCACCTTCTGACAATATCTGTTTGTTTTCTGTACCTTCGGCAAGCCCCATCAATGCAGCCAACACCGTTTTTCCCGTGCCCTTAGATGTTTTTACAATTGTCTTAGCCAGTTCGTTATAATCCAATGTTGCTGAGGGTGTACACATTGTAACCACTGCCCCGACATTACTAGCCGGCAATACTTTGCTTAACACCCTTTCAAACCTGCCAGAATCAGCATCGCCTACTAAATCTATGGGATTTCTAGTCGACCCATGGGAGGGAATTACTTTTGTGAGATCTTCTTTTAATGAGGAAACATCAGCCATTTTCAAGCCATACTTTGAGCATTCATCAGTTGATATAATTGCCGGGCCCCCTGCATTTGATACTATCACGATCCCTGCTTTAGTAGAAGGTATGGGTTGTTTTGAAAAAGCTGTTGCAAGTTCAAATAAACTTTGCATTGTATCTACTCTAATTACTCCACTTTGAATAAACAGGGCATCATAGACTTCATCGGCTCCCATCAAAGCTCCTGTGTGTGAGATTGCTGCCTTCGCACCCTCTGGCGTTCTACCAGCTTTCAACACTACAATTGGTTTCTTGTTTTCACCTGTAATCTTCTTGGCAATTTCCATGAACCGTCTGCCGTCATGAACGTCTTCTAGATACATAACGATGACAGTTGTTTCCAAGTCCTCAGACAATAATTCAAGAATATCATTTTCGTCCATATCCACTTTGTTACCCATACTTATCACCTTTGAAAACCCAATACCTTGAGCCATTGCATCTTCTACTGTTGCTGCACAGATCGCACCGCTTTGGGATACAAGTGCTATGTTACCATATTCAGGGGTAATTTTCAGAAAAGTTGCATTCATCATACTCTGTTTAGACAAGCTCATGATACCAAGGCAATTTGGACCTATAATTCTAATGCCATATTTTTTACCTATTGCTGCTACTTCATTCTCTAGTAGAGCACCTTGTTGATCGACTTCCTTAAAGCCAGCTGAGACTATGATCGCTCCTTTAATGTTTTTCCTACCCACTTCCTCCATTACAGCTGGCACAATCCTGTTAGGAGTTGCAATTACAGCGAGGTCTATATTCTGCGGGATATCCAAAACACTCTTGTAGGCTCTGAGTCCGGACACTGTAGGATTGGATGGGGTAACTGGATAGATTTTTCCCTTGTAGCCATTAATTATATTGGAGAAGATCGCCTTTCCTACTCCGGCCTTTTCTGAAGCTCCTATCACGGCAATAGATTGAGGAGAAAGAAAGATGTTTTTTAATGCAGCAGTTGACATATAGAAAATAAAATCACTTGATGATAGTTATAAAGGATGCTATGTTTTCGGATAAACAACAAAAACATTATGGTATATGACATACTAATTTAATACATCTATTTGGTGGGGAGACCTAAGCCATTAACGAAATAGTACGACGTACTCATCGTAGCTCCCTTCATAGCACAGGGATTGAGAAATTATAATGATCCCTATCTGACTCACCTGCTTAGTTAACATAGTGGCTATTCATTTTTATTATGTTATCAAGAATCAAATTACTCTGGTTAGATACAACAGGAATCAGAAGTATGATAACAATAGATGAAAAGAGAATATTTGATATAATAGAAAAAAGAAAACCTCGTTCAGTAGCACTTAACGGCCCTGAAGCACTCATACCGAAAATTCAGACATGTGCAGATAATATTACTGAAAAGTTTGCTATTACTGCCTTCGTTATAGGTGATACATGCTGGGGTTCTTGTGATTTGAATACTCATGCTGCGGATATGTTGGGTGCTGACCTCCTATTCAATATTGGACATACCATAGCCGCTGAAATTTTTAACAGCAAAGTAATAATGATCAATGCATATGATGATATTGATTTTGAAACTGTAGCTAGGAAATGTGCGTTATCATTAAAAGAGAAAAAGTACAAATCAATATCATTATTAACTGATAGTCAACACCTTACGCAAATTGCCAATGTAAAGACAATATTTGAAGAATGCGACTACGAAGTCATTATCGGAAAAGGAAAAGGGCAGCTGAGTGATGGCCAGGTTTTCGGCTGTGAATTCTATCCTGCGCATAGTACTAAGAACCAGATCGATGCTTACATCTTTTTGGGTCAGAGTATGTTTCATTCAGCGAGTATAGCAATAGCTACTGGGAAACCAACATACATGTTGGACCCATACTTTCAACAATATTCTGAAGTTAGCGAGGTTGCTGAGGCACTTCGTAAGAAAGCGATACTATCTGTCTATAAAACACTAGATTCAGAGAAAATTGGAATTATTATTGGTTTAAAAGAGGGACAGTTTGCTGAGATAACAGCTTTAAAGCTAAAAAGATCTTTCGAACAATTAGGAAAGAAGGTGCAGCTAATTGCGATGACAGAGATTACGGATGAGCGTTTGCAGCCATTCAGAGGAATCGACGCTTTTGTGCAAGTAGCGTGTCCTAGAATAGCAATAGATGATCACTTTAAAAAACCAATGCTATCAGTACCGCAGGGCTTAGCATTGATAAAGCTTCTTAAGAATGAACCTATAGGCGATTTTTTAGAAATTAGACACTGGCTATGATTGTGGTTGGACGTAGATATGTTTGGTCATCAAAATCTAAATTTCAGTTTGAGATCAAGTATCTTACTTTCTACTATTTTTGTTACATGCAACTCGATGTCCAATCGGTTGGGCAATGTCCCGGCTTATAGAACGCTCCTCTTTTATTGAAAACTCAACTATTAGTTCAGGAGATCCCAATGCGGAGCTGTAATAAACCATTAAATTGCAGTCAGCTGAGCAAAGATGCTTGTACGTAACAACCCAGGTACCGTCATCCTGAACTACCAAAGCTGAGTGAGAAGAATGTTATATGACATTAATCTTATTCATTTTCTGCCGTTACTACACTTAACTCATGACCAGTCGCATCCCTATGCTCTACGGCAGTTTCCTTATTTGGAAACTCGTTGTCGCATACGATGCAACGATATGACTCTTTCATTGTTATCCATAGAGCACTTCAAAGATTAAAAGACTTTCAAAGATAAAATGATTTAACAACAACAAGTTTCGCGACTACCATGATTTAGTTTAAAGTCTGTTTATATTGTCATCTTAAACTTTTCTAATGTTTCATTGATTCTAAGAAATCCACTTTGTAGGTACGTCTTATTGAAAGCATGATACTACATGGCAGAAGAGTGTGAATAATTGGATTAATGTACACGATGTAGGTTATATGGTCCTTTGAATATTTGTAGTACGTACCATGATATTATCCATTATAACTCGAATAGGAACTGTATTGGTTTTTAGTCTTGCTATTACAGAATGAGTACAGCTACCAATTTCTGACTTTCATCATGAGGTTTAGACATATAGGGAATGCACTTGACCAGGGGAGGTCATAATTAAGCCTTATGATTTGCGCTCCTATAAGTATACAATCGACATAAGCAAATGCATTACGTAAAAGCCATAGATCGACAGAATTGTCGAATAAGCAGTTTGCTGAGAAATTAACACATTATGATCGTTCATGCTAGTCAGATGGAATAGCTGAAGCAACCCCTTTAATCAGTTCGTATTTTGCCCTATATCCCCGTGGATTTATAATCATACCATTATAGTTGAAAGTAGACGAATTCCCGACTATCACAGTCGTGATCATTCCTAGCATACCTTGATGCTCAAGCATTTTTTCTAAGGTTGTTGTAACGACAGCTTGCGTCTCTCTATATGCACCCTTTACTATTGCAACTGGCGTATCCGGTCGTCTATACCTTAGAAAAATATCTCTGGCATCTCTCAGCTGGTGTATACGTTTCTTGCTGGAAGGATTATAAATCACAGTAACATAGTCCCCTAACGCAGCAGCTTCTACCCGCTTAGTTATAATGTTCCATGGCACAAGCAAGTCGCTCATGCTCACTACTGCAAAGTCAGTCATTAACGGAGAACCAATTAGTGCAGCACATGAATTCAAAGAAGAAACTCCAGGAACACATTCAACATACATGCCGTTCTCTCTATTCCATCCTTTCTCAGCAAGTATCTCGTAAACCAGACCAATCATTCCATATATCCCTGGATCGCCAGATGAGACAAGGGAGACTATCTTACCACCTTCGGCAAAACTGATAGCCTGATTTGCTCTCTCGACTTCCTGTGTCATGGCATAACGATAGACCTCTTTTCCAACTATCAAATCTTCAACTAGAGAAACATATGTATCATAACCAACTATAGTATCACTTTCTCCGATGACATCTCTTGCTCTATACGTCATATGGTCATGATGACCAGGGCCCACTCCTACAACGTATAATTTACCGTATTTCATTTCTTCAAAGTAACAGCGATTCAATTTATTATAGTTTACGATAAATCAGTATTTGGGGATACTTTCAATTTTTTTGTGTGTTTTGATAGCACAGATATTAACACTTACTCTATAGTTGAGAGTGAGGGAGTCCACTTTTGTGAGATATATTGGACTCACTGATGCATCAAATTATTTTCAAAGATAGAGGCTGGTAGTTTGATAGATTATAGGCATAATATACAGATATCCTAGCTGTGTTATGCATGTATTAGCCTCCTGTAAGAAGCCATAAGTACAATTTAATTGACAAATTGCGAATGAAGCTTGCTACTCGACAACATAATTTGACGAATCTAGCATCCGGAACCTGTGCTAAGTAATTAACTGTAGATTCACGGATTAGACTTCGGCAAGTCTGAACTCATCATGCAGGGCTTTAACGGCCCGATCACAATCATTATCATCTACTACAAATGCCAAATTTAACTCTGAAGATCCCTGTGTGATCATAATTACATTGATATTCTGTTTGGCTACCGCTCTGAATACTTTGGCGGCTATTCCTTTTATTCCACGCATACCAGAGCCTACCACTGCGATAACCGCAACATCAGCACTAATATTCACTTTTCGTATTACCTTACCCAACAAGTTCAATTCTAGTGTCATTGCAGCTTTATCGAGATCAACCTTTCTCACAATCATTGATATGCTAGATTCCGAGGGACTCTGAGAAATCATCATAATGTTGACTTTGTTCTTTGCAAGGACGTCGAATATCTTTGCAGCTGTTCCTGGTGCGCCTGCCATCGCTACCCCACTCACATCGATGAGGGCGGTATGCCGAATTGCACTAATGGATTTCACGATCTTTTGAGATGATCCGCTGGGAGTTTGTATAATAAGGGTACCTCTGTGATTAACATTCAAGGTATTCCGAATTCGGATTGGAATCTTTGCTTCTAGTATGGGTTCAAGAGCGCGTGGATGCATATACTTGGCTCCAAACAGAGCCATTTCCATCGCTTCTGAAAAGGATACTTCTTTAAGCACTTTGGCGTCTTTTACAATTTTTGGATCTGCGGTCATCAATCCATCTACATCACTCCAAAGCCAAACTTCGTGTGCAGCAAGGCTAGCTGCTATTATCGTGGCAGTATAATCTGAACCGCCCCTACCTATTGTCGTAGTGTTACCGTTTTGATCTGCTCCTATGAAGCCTGTTACAACTGGAACAATATCATTTTTTAGCAAAGGTTCAATCTTGTGTAGAAGACGATGCTGTGTAGTATCCATCAAGGGGCGGGCCTCGCCATAATTAGAATCGGTCACGATTCCTGCTTCTTTGCCGGTTAAATAATCTGACGTCACCCCAGAGTTGCGTAAAGCGAACGAAACAATCGGAGTGGATAACCTTTCACCGAATGATAACAAGTAGTCTAACGACTTTGGTGTAACTTCAGATAAGAGTGCTATTCCGTCAAGAATATTTTCTAATTCATGAATAAGTTTGGATATTACCGATCTTGCTTCAGCTTTGAGCTTTTCATCAACTAGAGCTCTTTCAACAATCGTAATATGAATGTCCCTAGTCCTTTTTATGAAATTATCGATGGAGACTTTGTCGCCTCGCTTTATACTATTAGATATAGCTAATATCGCATCTGTCATACCACGGACCGCGGAAACTACGCTTATTATTTCGTTGTCTCCATTCCGCTTGTACATTTTTATTAGATTGGCTACGTGATTGACTTTGTCGGGGGAATCTATCGCAGTTCCTCCGAACTTCATTACAATTCGCATAAACAGCTTTTATCCGTCTTCAGTCCTGCACTCTTGGTGCTAGGTAAAAATGAATCCTGCCTACATTTGCGACCCTAAATTGAAGTCTCAAGGGCATCTTACTTGAATATTCGGCTGTTACTGATCCGCCTACAGTACTCACCGCCTTTGAAATTTTAGAAAGATAATCTAGGCTATATGTTGCTTTGCTATCTTCTTTAATACTTAGTTCCTCTAGCCCCTCGTTTCCTGATTCAAGAATTATTTCTGCCTCGCCTGAGTCACTTTTACCTAAGAAGACTACCTTCTTGGGATCTGATTCTATAGAAATATATTCAGAAACTACTTGAACGTCTGAAAGAGCTTTATCAAATGCCGTAGCGGTTAATACAACCCTGGAATTAAAATTTAGTTTTGGGAGTGGAGTAGCACTAGGAGAACTGTCTATGAGTCTCATCTTGTATTCTCTTCTGTATCCATCATAAATCCTGATAAGTAACATGCTATCGTCTCCGATAGAAATGTCCACTGAATCCTTTTTGTCTGCTCTTTTTATGAGTTTTGAGAATTCATCAACTCGTACCCCGAATTTTACTGACGCATCACATTCGTATCCATCGAATGCAGAGTTCGGCCAATGGATATCAATAAGTGCTACATGAGATGGGTCCATACCTCTAAACGAGATACCTTCAACAGTTGCTTCGAAGGTCGCCTCATCCACTAGAGTGGAAATTGCTGAGGATACAGCTTTCCACTCATCTGGCGTTTTTGTCTTTGCCTTGAATACCAAATTGATTCAATAATGTGGCTGTCGTTTACAGATTTTAAACATTGCTATAATACGGAGAAGTATAGATAATATCTTGCGTAAGCATAAGCTATCAAGCACTTTTTATAACTGCTGTAACTGAAAGTTGAAAATTCACATTTTGTTCAGCATCCCACGAAAAGAGTTTCTTCCCAGTTCGGAATATGGAAGAGACTTAACATCAGCCTGTCCTATGGCTGACATAGATTTAGTAGCTCTTAAATCAAGCTATAGGCACATTCAGCTAGACGGTCGTCTTAATTGATATGTATTTCAAAATAGGCCCTTGGGGATTAATGATTAGCGATATACGGTAAAAAATTAGCACGTTAAGAATAATTTCTCCAAGTATGATCACATTTCGTGCATCGATAAAATTGGGTCGTGGCTTCGTCAGCAGATCTAGTTTGCAACATCCACCAAAATGCTATGTTATTTCCGCACCTAGGACAATCAATGCTAATTGTTGGCAAGGTATCAGGGCCTTTTTCGCCATCTAAAATCTTAAGAGAACTTCCAGGATTGCCTTGTCGTGTTGACGGCAGCTTGTTTTCATTAAGTAGTTCGCTCTCCTCTTCAACCGAGCTAAAACCACATTTGGGACACAAAAGAACTCTTTCCTCAATCTTTACCTTAAGGCGGGTCTCGCATTTAGGACAGAACTTCGAAGAAACACACCTCTAGTTATTTCTTCTTCAGGCTGGCTTTCAGGGTACCCGTCAGCTCTTTAATATATTCTGATGCAGATAGAGATGCATCTTGGATAGCGTCGATCGGATCCTTTCTCTTGGTTATGACTCTGGCAATATAGTCTTTTATAAGTGGATGCTTGAGCATTACACCTGCAAATTCAACGCTCTTTTCTTTCAATAGTTCATGTTGGATAATATACATTATCGAGATATCTTCTTCTTGAAGTTTTAATTCTAATTCATTTTCTTTAATATCAATTATCTCTGCAAGCATTATACAGACAACTACTTATTGAGGATATAAATGATACCATGCTTGCACTGCCTTGGCTAATACCAGAAGTATTATCGACGATCCTTTCTTAAGTAAATCGAAGGATAGAGTAAGACTAGGGGATTCAGTTACTTTAAGTTTAACCTTTAAAATAAAGGGAAGTATAAGGGAAAGCTTTACTCCTAAAAACTGGGAAAGGGCGTACAATAAACATGACAATATATTGAGAATGACTATATGGGTTACTTTAAAATCAGGCAGAAATACAATTGTTGCTCTCAAATTTGTTAGAAAGGCTGTGCTCTTCTGGACCCGAAATCCAAAAATACCATACAGAATTTGGGCTTCGGTGATTAAGGATGACATGCCCTTCCATACTCTTAGCGTAGAGGAAATCCAGTCGATGCTATTTGATGTGAATAAGATCATCGAACTAAAAGGTGACGAGATCAAGTTGGGCAATCGGAAATTATTTGCAGAAATCAAGGTTTCATGGGGGACACATCAGTACACTCAATCAACTATAATATCTAACAAATCGAATAGTGTAGAGATCGAATTTACTGAATAGATAATTTGCAGTCTACGACATGATATTATTTAACCTAGTAACCCAAGAAATGAAAAAAAATGAAGCAGATTTCATCTCTAGCCTAATCGTCCAGGACTACATCAAGATAAAGTAACAAAGGAATAAAATCGCCTTCCCGTATATACTACGCATCGGAATACCTGTTCTGTTATCTGAAGTGAAATTGATGAATCTATAAGGGAAGAGATTACTCGCCCGTGAACTCTGTATACGCTCATTGCCGCTTACATAACGTTGTATCTCATCGAAACCTCGTGTTGCTTAAACCCCAGTTTGGTATAAAACGGGACATTTTGGATAGAGCATTCTAGAATAACCTTATAACACCCTATCTGCTTTGCAAATTGCAAGGATCTATTAATTAAACTGGATCCAATACCAAAGCCCTCGTACCCTTTTCTTGTAACCACATCTTCAATGTGCCCAACTTTTCCCCCATCATGAATGAATTTTTGTTCAATTAGCAAAGTGGTTGAACCGATTATCTCAGAATCATCGCTAACTGCAACAAATAGTTTATAAAATGAGTTCGATTTAATTTCATTTATAACTTTCCTAGTTTTTTCCTTATCTTGAGAAATTTTTTTAACATCACTTAGATTGGAAAGAGTTTCGAAAAATCCATTCAATAGATCTGTTTCCTCTATCTCCCTGATGATAAAGTTCATACCTTCCGACCTTCCCCTGTACATAATATATACTTGTTACCAGGTTAATTAGTAATACATACTCATAATACTTTTATTAGGTATGAGAACATAAATATTGTTTGGCAAGTTATTGTCCTGAGTGTGGAGGCGAACTGAAATTTGATTCAGTTAGCAAGAATTTGCTCTGTAAGAGTTGTGGACTTTTCGCTTCTAGAGAAAAAATAGATGAGCTGCGAGATAAAGCTGATAATGAATTCACAGACAAGAGAAGAGGTCTACATGATGATTACCTTGATTGGTGGCAGACTTCAAAGAAGGACAAGCAAAAGCAATAAGATGGTATTCACAGTTTTCGTTTTGACATACTATTATATTATTGTGGATTCCATTGGGTCGGCAATATCATTCTTTAGAGAAACCATCTGCTCTTCTTTCCTAGATTTTAGAACAGTCATTAATTCTGTTTCTATAATGTTGGGTAACTTACGGATCTTGTTTACAACAATCTCCCACATCTGGTTCAAATCTTTAGCACGAATTTTTAATAGTAGATCAAATCTTCCATGCATCTCATGAATTTCTAAAACTTCATCGATATTTGTTAAGTTAACAGTCACCTCTTCTGCAGAACCAGGCTCAACATTGATACCCAT
>DATDLD010000139.1:0-3391 GCA_036519475.1 Candidatus Nitrosopolaris sp.
TTTATTATCAATAACAATAATTATTTTTATTTTGATGATTGGGATGGTGATTTCTACTCCTTCTCATATTAGCTTAATACATACTACTTATGCCAAGAAGAATAAATCTGCTAACAATAATGTAAATAATTATGGTGGTAGCGGTGACAACAATAATATTGCTAATCAAGATCAAAGCAATATTGCTGCTATAAATAATAAAGTAGTGATATTGACTTTTGGCGATATTCATAAAAGTCAATATATGACTGCTAAGCCAATACTAGACCAGTACGGTTTTAAGGGTAGTTTCTTCGTAACTTGCGACATGGTCGGTAAGGATTCACAGATGGACTGGCAAGAAATAGACACATTACATCATGAAGGTCATGATATTGAAGCTAAAAGTGCTGATGATCTTATCAAACTACCAGCTGATCAGTTGAACTCTCAAGTTAGCCAATCAAAACAATGCTTATTAGATCATGGAATCAATAATCCTTCTACGTTTGCAGTACCTCAAGGAAATGCAGTTGATAATTCTACTGTTATAGAAAGTATTGCAAGATATTATGATTTTGCGATCAATAGATTTAGCCCTTTAATGATATTGGACTGTAATGAGCATCGTGACAGCAAAAATAGTGGTAGGTATCATACAGCTTGTTCAATATATTCTGATAGTGGTCAATTGACAAACTTGAATAGATATTCTATTAGAGAATGGAGTCATAACGCTAATGATAAAAAATATGATTACAATAGCACTGCAATATTTAATAAATTTGTAGATGTTGTAGACAGTCAATTCAAATATAATGATAATAAATATGGAGTAATAAATGCAATTCCTTTGATCGCATACCATAGTATAGATAATGATATAACTTCTTCTAATACAGCTATTGATTTGTTTGCTGCAGAAATGAAATATCTGCATGATAATGGATTTAAAGTGTTAACTATGCATAATATAGGATACGACCAAAATAATAATCATCTTTACAGAATCTGGTATGCCAAATCCTAATTCACTTTCTCTCTATCCAGGTTTCTAACCGAAAAGATATAGCTTGCATTTACTAAAAAGATATTGTAAGTGACATACCCAATAGTCGTATTGCAAGCTTGTAGCCAGTATAGCTAATGTCCCACTCAACGCAATAAGAACCACATGCTTTGTATTTTGTTTGTTCATATTCATATACAATCATATGCAGCCATAGGATACTATTGTAGCCTAGTAGAACATATGTGTGAAACGTATCTCAGATTGTCTATAAGTATCGTATCCCTATCTTTAATCATACATATTTTATTCGATCGTAATGCTAGAACCTTCAAGAGGGCCTAGCTTGCCTTCGATCAAATATATAAATCGTAGAAGAAAGTAACCCAACTGTATTTGGAAGGTTCGCTCTAGTGCAAGCGTAAGTAGGTGTCCAAATGAAGCACCATTATTATTACTGAAATTGGTTACTGAAATATAGTTTTTGCTCAAATATAGAAGATCAAAAGAATTGTTTTTTGAGGATTTCCTTTATCTCTTCGTTGTCTATTAGACTATCAATAATCTCTTCTTCTGTATATTTATCAGACAAGGCAATTGCATCAAGTGCTTTGAGTTTCCAAAAGATGTTGAGAGCGTCCTCGATTATTCTTTGACCTCTATAGATTTGCTCACCAAATGAAGTGATAACATACTTTCCAATATTTTTTCTTCTTTCTACTAAACCTGTATTTACCAAATCAAACATTCTTGAATAATACTGCCTACTAGTAAGTTTTGTCTGACTTAATATATCGCTTGTTTTAGCGCGTTCTCCTTTAGCAAACGAAATAATTTTGAATATAGTTAAAGACTTATCATCAGAAATTGTATTGAGAACATCTGCTGCATGTGTCATATCCTGATATCTTCATTCCTAAAAATACGTAATACAAAGATTATCGAAGCAGCCTAGCCTTAGATTGCCCAGGTATCTCATATAGAAACAAAATGACTTGGTATATATTTAATATTGAGGTACATTTACCTAACCAACATCCTATATTGATCTGTGAATACAAGATGTTATTTTGTTCTAGTTAGAGAACTGTACCAAAACAAAAAAGGTATGCCATAAAATATCAATACCTGTTCATGGTATGGATGTAAAGACATGTACATAGTTAAGGGAGAGAGAATTTGCAGTTGGGATTGCTATATTTAAAATTAAGGCACCAAGGGGTAAAACAACCCACATATTTTGTCTTATAGATATCGATGGATGAGGATGTTGTAATAAATCTCCCCGTTAACAGAATATGTTGGTTAACGAGTATAAAATAATTCATTGACCATAACATAGTTATAGCAGTTTATTACCAAAAAGACATTCTCTGGGCCAGTGTGTTGCACTTCTTTTATCGGTTTTCGACTCTTATCATAGTGGACTTCCTGCCATATACCAATTTTCTTTTGGTTTTTCATCATACGTAACAATAATGTGTTCAGGTTTCGTTTTTAGTATTTGTATGGCTGCATCAGTTATTGCTCTAGCAAATGCATCTTTTTGCTCTTTCGTTCTACCAGGATATAGTGATATCGCAATAATGGGCATATCATGGAGTAGTAATTGACCTATTTATATTAAGACCACAGGAGAATTTCCTGTAGATATATACTAATTCAAAACACAAGAACCCACTATGCAGGGTTGCTCCAGTATTAAAATATGAAAAAGAATATCAGATTTGGATTTACTATGAACCCTGTGGAAAGAAAACTAACCTTATGGTTGTAACTAGCTGTTCATACAGGTTGTTTTTTTCTATAATCCATAAATAAAAATAGTTAATTCATGCCTCTGTTTATTTTAGCTATAGTGTCTTCAAGATTCGGTTGATGACGGTATCCTTCCACATACATACAAAGCAATCTATCTTGTAAGTCTGTTAATGGAGCAATAGCAAGATATACATTGTCACCAAGATCTACTAATTTAAAATGAACTGCCCCGCTTTGAAGAATAAGACCTGTCTTAACTTTCTTTCTTATTTTTATTGCAGGAAGCAAATAAGTGCGATAAAAGTTATTTGATTCAATGATAGTAGTACTATCAAAATAGCTGTATTTGTTATATTCTCCCGCAAGTAACTTCCCATTTTTGCTATCTACCACACCTACATATCTTACGCTTTTATCTGTAGATAGTGTACCCAAACAAATTTTCTTCAGGAGTCTATATTCTTCGTTTGACAATAATATGACAAGCTGAATTTGAAGTATATATGAAATGGTTGTCTTTATACTAACATTTAGGACAGTGTGTTTTCAATAAAACTATTTGTTAGTACAACTGACCATCTTACTATAATAGTATACTAGAATCTAACTACGGAAAATTTGCCTTGTTTCTGCTGAAAACTC
>DATDLD010000140.1:0-4678 GCA_036519475.1 Candidatus Nitrosopolaris sp.
CCCATTGGTTTTTTATTAATCAAACTCTTCATTAATAGATTATAACTCCTACTCTAAAATATATATGAGATACTGATTAACTTTTGCTTAACATAGTTACGTATTCATTATTGAATGCTAGCATTTGCATTTCGCATATAACTAAAAAAATATCCATAACAATGATATACGGTATAAGGAATTCGCTAACCAAAGCAGGCCTTTAGCACAAACACCCGTTGATGTATGTCTATGTTCATGTCAAAATACGTCATTTCTTGTTACTATTGATTTTTTTGTAAACTGTGTTTCTCTTGTTTCTCTTTTCTATTCTAACGATGATCTGGTTAGTTAGATTCTCCATTATGTGCACTAGAAGCCAATCTCAGTTTCTCTTTTGATTTTTCTGTTCAAACCTAAGCTTCATGCACCACAGTAGCATCAGTAAGTAAATCAACTATCATTGCATAGCAAAAAATAAAAAGTCTAGAGATTGGGTTCTGCTTTTTTTGTAGTAAGTTCTATGCTAGTTTATTGAAGTTACCATAGGCTCTTCTTGTATTTTTTCCAGTTCTGGTTCGACTTCTTCAAGTTCCTCTTCCTCACCTAAACCAGCTTTATTCTTTCGCTTGGCTCTTTCTGCAATTTCGTAATCGAAGCACATGGTAGTCATCTATTTCGACTCTATCCTATAAATGACTTATCATTTACATCTGTTGTTGTTGTTACTATTGTAATTCTTGATTGTTTGATACTCTTATCTTCAGAACAATGAAACAGACTTGCCAATTGCACTATTAGATTTAGATTATGTAGGATATCATTATTTTTCTTGAATACACCTGTGATTAATAGATGCTAAAAATAAGAAAGGCTAATTGAAAAAAACCCTCTTTCTCAAATCTTTTGCACTGTTTCTGACAGTAACTTCTGTTACGCCTGCTGCGCTAGCAATATCTGCCTGAGTTACCTTCTCATCATTCTTACGACTTGCTAAATACAATACTGATGCTGCTAGGCCCATAGGATCCTTACCGGTAGATAATTCCTTTTTGGTAGCTATACTCATAAATCCTGCTGCTTGTCGCTTTGTTTTTTCGCTTAGTTTAACTTTATTTGCTACTTTAACAATACACTTCATTGGATCCAGAAGGGGCATTTTAAGGTCTAGTTCAAAATACAACAGTCGATAGCTTCGCGAAACTTCTTTGAGTTTGACATTGCTACCCTGGGATATATCTTTTAATGTCCTTGGAGTTCCAAATTCCCGACATGCAATGTATATTGCAGCACTCAAAATCCCTGATACTGTCCTACCACGTATTAGCATTTTTTCCTGAGCTTTTCTATAAATATAAGCTGCTTTCTCAACTATTGGATCAGAAAGACCAAGTTTATCTTTTAATCTATCAAGCTGATTGAAAGCCTGTAAGAGACTTCTATCTGCTGAGCCACGAGTCTGTGTCCTTAAGTTAGATATTCTTAACCTGTCCATTGTAGAACGCATAGCGGCATCTATTTTCTGTCCACTGGCGTCCTTGTCTGTCATTCCAATTACAGTCGACAGCCCCATATCATGTCGAGCTAAGGATGTCGGCATACCAATTCTGCTTCTATCATTTGAGCCATCCGATGATGATGCATAATTCAACCACTCAGCTCCAGTTTGTTCAGCTTTATCAGAAATAACCACCCCACAATTACTACAAATGATCTCTCCAGAATCCGTGTCTGTGATTGTTTTTTGATTGCTTTTGCAGATAGAACATACAGTACTAGAACTAGTAAGAGGAGATTGTACCGCATCTTCTAAATTAGAATACATTATCTTGTCGGTTTTGGAATTATAATTATTATTGTCCTGAGATATTGTTACGTTCATAGGTTTTACCATGTAACTATAATGAGGTAATTACATATAAACATAATAGTTACCTATTTGCTAGTAGGTTACGATATGGTAAGTCACTATAGAATACTAACTTATATACGCTAAGCGTTGATATTTAACTGACGATTATTGAAAAAAACAGACGATAGTAATACCATTCCTGTAACAAAAGAAGACATCCAACAGAAGGCTCATGACAGAACGTCATTATCACCAACTCTCGAGAGAAAAATAAACGATATTACTATAGGACTTCGTTCCGAGTTTTCCAGAGGCCTTCATAGAATATCAGAAGAAAATGCTTTGGTTATAGTAGATTATATTCAAGCGATGAAAACAGAGATCAATCCATCTGATAATTACAAAAAGGACAGTATCAAGACATTGTATACATTCTCAAAATACAATAATAATAAACCATTTAAGCATATAACAAGAGACGACATATTCTCCTTTCTTGAAAGCTTTCGTAAACCTGAAGCATCAGATCCTCTGCACAAATGGATTGGAACTTACAATTTATACAGAATATATTTACTTAGGTTTTTCAAATGGATATACTCTCCTGATACAGAATTAGATAAAAGGCCAAAACCTAAGATTGTGGAGAATATCCCACAATTAAAGAGAGTGGAGCAATCAGGATACAAGCCTACTGATTTATGGACTATAGAAGATGACCTCCTATTTCTGAAACATTGTAGTAACAAGAGAAACAAATGCTTCCATGCTATGGCATATGATACTGGCTGCAGACCACATGAGTTATTGAAGTTAAGGATAAGGGACATTGTATTCAAGTCTGCAGCAGGAAATATACAGTATGCAGAAGTCTTAGTTAATGGTAAAACAGGTAGCAGGCACATACCATTGATTGATTCTATTCCATATGTCAAAGATTATTTAGACCATGAGCACCCTCAGCCAGGAAATCCAGATGCAATATTATTATCGGGATGTGGAAGAAGTTTAGGAAGGTCTTTAAAAACAGCTTCTCTAAGCACCATCTATGACTACTACAAGAAGGAGTTCTTTCCCAAATTACTAGATAGGCCAGATGTCACACCAGAGGACAAGCGGAAAATAAAGGAGTTATTGAAAAAACCTTGGAATCCCTATGTAAGACGACACTCTAGCCTTACTAAGAAATCTAAGATATTAAAAGAATATATTCTGCGGCAACATGCAGGTTGGTCTACTAATTCAAATATGCCACAAAAATATCTTCATTACTTTGGAAACGAATCATGTGAATCACTGTCAGAAGAATATGAAATAACACCAGAAGATAACCATCAAAAAGATACACTAAGATCAAAACAATGTCCTAACTGTGCAGAGCCAAATAAGCCTGACAGCAAGTTCTGTGTTAAATGCAGGATGGTATTATCATATGATGCCTACTCGGAAATAATAGAGTCAGAGAAGCAGATGGAAGATAAACTTACTGTGATAGAGGAAAGGTTCAACAACATGCAAGGAATACTAGAGAAATTAGTTGCAGGTCTTGCCAAGAGTACAGATCAGCAACAACTAAACAGTTGGGCACGATCATTGTTCTCTTCAGGCGAAAAAAAAAGGCGGGTCAAAAACACTGCACTATAATTTAAAAATTCTATGCTGAGGATGATGCCTTAGATCAAGAATTATTTGAAAAGCACATACGACTGCCAAAATAAACATTAAGACTACAGGTAGTAACCTCAAGCCAAAAATAGGAATAACAAGTATAACAACACCGGAGATTATCCTATAAATGGCCCATGTTCTTCTTGTCTTGTATTCTGAATCAGAATCGCCACCGACTGCTGTTAGATGAAGTATAGATTGAACAAACAAGCAAGTAGATACCGAACCACAAATAAGCCAAAGCTCTGAAAAAGGTAATGCAATTTGTTGGTTACTTGATGCTACATGTTTTATACCAACTCCAATAGCGGTAAGTCCAACTACTAATGGGAAATGTATGTACAACCAAGCTATGTAAATTCCTATTCTCCCTTTTTCACGAGCTGCTCTAATTGCTGAGCCATCTACATTATCAAAGTATATCCACCATAAACTAAACGGAATACTTAGTCCTAAACCTACTGATAATGTTGAATATATATTCCATTCATGACCAGCAAGGCCCATAACTACGCCTAAAATTGATTCACCAAGTACTATTATAACAAAAAGTCCTATACGTTCTGGTAAATGAGAAATATTCGGCGGCGCAGACTTAATAGCTAATCTTCCTACCAATAATGGAGTACCGAAATCAATTGCCGAGCCTATTCCCCATAAAATAAATCGTAATGATGTTGATGGTACGAACGCTGATACTGTCCAGATTACAGCTGCTGAAGTGAAACCAATTAAGTATCTTTTTGTTAATGGCCTAGCAGAAGATATATGCCGTCCTACACGAAAATACTCTATAACTAAAATAAATCTAATAGCAGCATATGAGAGAGCAAAACCTGCAGATGTCTTACCAAGGGCATCAGGTACATTTACAGCCATAGCTGCAGCTGCCATCATTTGCAGTAGGGTTAATATTCTATGCCCTAAATCATCAGTATCAAACCTAGTAGCAAAAAAAGTAGCACCTATCCATGCTAACCATACTGGTATAAAAAGTGCAATAAAGCTGAGTAAACCTGATAAAGAGATATCATGATTCAGATTTTGAGATAACTGGGAAACTACTACTACGAAGACTAAATCATAGAAGAGCTCAAGCCATGTAGCATGCCGTTCTTTTTCTTCTTTCCTTTCCTCTCTATTAGACTCGTTCATTGTATAAATCCTGTATGGTTAGGT
>DATDLD010000141.1:0-3098 GCA_036519475.1 Candidatus Nitrosopolaris sp.
ATTCTTAGCAGCAGAGCTATGAGCCTGTGATCTTATATCCCATGTCCTTAACCTTTGCATTCTTGAACGCATTGCAGTATCAAGTATATTGCCACTGGCATCTCTGTCTGTTCTCCCAATAATCGTGGATAATCCCATATCGTGTCTAGCTAGAGATGATAGCGACATACCTATTCCGCTCCTATTGTTAGATCGATCTTTAATGGATGTATGCCAATCAGGGCTGTTGGTTTCAACATAATCAGATATCACCCGACCACATCTACTACAGACAACCTCTGCAGACTCACGATCCGTAATCATGTGATTATTGCCACAACTAGAACATACCGTAATGATAGAGGTACTATGCATGTTCACGCTGGAATACCTTTTCTTTTTTCTGGTGTTAACGCTAGAGTCTATTATCTTGTGCCTCCATGTAACTATAATGTGGTAATTACATATAAATATTAAAGTTCCACGATGGTTACTAAGTTACCATTGAGCAATTTGGTATCGACTACCAACTTATGTACATGAGAATACAGGATATTTCTGTTAATATTTTTGTTGAGAATACTGTTTATTTGCTTCAAAAGGACTAACTATCTTTCATAGCTTATAGTTATGCTATGAGTTGACCAATTAACAATTATTAATTTCAAGTGCAAAATGGTATAGAAAAGTAGAGGTATTAATAGAGGAGTCAATGAGAGGAAAATTAGGTTTAGGGGTTATCTATATAACACTAAATTCAAAAATTGTAAATTATAATTCATTGATTGGAATGAGCTGTATTTGTAAAACTTCATCATGTTTGCTCACTCATTATATACATAGATCAAAGGCAATATATGTCAGTATTGTTAATACAACTAGTATATCTGACAATGGTGAAATCACCAGCACTTGGGATGATATTGTTACGTAATATCTTAGTGTTATTTGTTGTAATATTGTCTTCAGCGATAATATTATTAACTAACAGCGATTACAATAATATTCTTCAAGTTGAAGGAAAAAAAAATAAACCTATAACATCGTACGGACATGATAGCCAGCAGGCGTTAGACCAACAACCATCAATACAAATTTGCTGTGGTTGGTCGTTTAATAAACTCAGTAATGAAGGATTAACATACATGATAATCGGAGGAAGTTCTACGGCTCAACGAGCAGTACACACTGCTGTTGATGATTGGACCAGCAGTTTCAAAGGTCTCAAATTTACCGAACTCCAGTCATCAGATAATAGTGCTGCTGATATAACTATAAAATTCAATTCTAAATCTTCTCAAGCCAAAACACCTGAAGAACTTAAGTCGCCAGATAATGGAATTATTTTGCGGGCTATAGCACCCGGCGCATCAAAAATTAAATACAATCAAAATGGTCTCATTACAGATGTTATTATTACAATATCAAAATCTGCTTTTGGTGATAAACTAAGTTCTGATATGACAACACAAATAGCAAAACACGAGCTTGGCCATGCCCTTGGTTTGGGACATGCCAATTTTAATGGTGACTTGATGTCTCCTACGCTTAACAATGAATTAGATTTCATATCCAAATGCGACGTAAATGCAGTATTAGGAGCAAACCATATGCTAACAGATAATAATGATGACAATCAAGGCAAGAATATTCTTCATAATTCATTTAGTTGTTCATAATCATTATTGCCAAATATGCCTGTTGCTAATGCATTAAACACTAAAAATATAGTTCATGAACCTAATCTCCAACGATGAATCAAGAATTCTTGTTCAAATTGATTTTTTATTATGATTTACATTTGAAATAGATATGATTTCGTTGTCGACATTAGTCATTAGAAATTCGAGATCTAATTTTTGCAGCCGAGTTAATTGTGGTAATTATAGCACATACATAATTACGTTGAGCTAGTTTTGAGGTAGACAAAAGGTAGGATTGAAATGCATACGTTGAAAATGTGAAGTTTTTAAAGCAATATAGAACTGACTAAACAAAGTAATGTATTCTCTCATGTAAAACTCTCTCCTCATTACTATTGAAAATCATTCCACAATGTTTACAAGCGTACAAACCAAACTGTTCTATGTCTCCTTTCTTGAAGATAGCGAGTGTATTTTCTGCTTCTGTATCCTGTGCCACCATAAAGCTGTCCATCTTCTGATCTTTTGCAAGAATATCCTCTTCGAACATACGCTTAAAATTATCTATAGAATCTCCATCATATTCAAAGATGATGAAATTTTTGTTACTGTTGTTTTTATCGCTATGAATCTCTACTACATTATATTTTTTAGCATATATCGATCTAATAACGAGTGATCTTATGTCTTCGGGAAGAAATAAGATATCAAGTTTGATAACTAACATGTTTATGTCTCGTATTTTTAGACATTATTATTGCATATATGTTGATGGTTATCAAATTTAATAGACTTTAATTGTAGGCGACGACCATGTTACTATTTCCAATGGAAATCCCAATTCGAGAAGCAATTCTACCGCAACGATAGGACTCTTTTGATAAAATCATTAATATTAATGGCAAATAAACGATAGCAATATGCTGATAAGACTAGAACCGACTTTTATTAATACAGTAAAGCAATTAAACCAACCCTTCTCTGAGGTAGATAAAGAGAAGCTATCAGAACTAATCGAGTTGAATTATAACAAGATAAGATCAGTTATATCAGCAGAAGAACAAGATAAAGAAAAATCTAAACCAACTGCAATTGAATTAGGAAATATTGGTACACGGTTCTTTGCATTAAGTCTTTACTATAACCAAGACGAAGATGATATACCTAATTCTGTTCGTGATTTACTTCCTACTATTTCCCCAGTACGTATTGATGTAATGAGTACACCCCAGGCTCCAGATGATCCAAAAGTAAGATACATGAAAGTAGCTCAAATTTACGATGACGGATCTATACACTCAAAATATGTAAAAGATGCAATAAAAGAAGATCGAGGACTCTTGCCTATGGATGAAAAGTAACACGTAGCCATTTTATTTGTTTATTTAATTAATTAATTTTGTAACAAACCAGCCAACCTAAGTATCGTAATTACGTTGAGCATGATTGCTTGAAACTCTTGATCTTGTATCATAA
>DATDLD010000142.1:0-5030 GCA_036519475.1 Candidatus Nitrosopolaris sp.
CCTCAGCTAAATAGTGCATTTGGTATGGCTAGCATGGTAAAAGGAGTTGATATTACAGGTGCTAATGTTACAGGAGACAAACAGATCACATTATATTTAAGATACAATGGTAATGAAAGTGCTCCTCCCATCATTATACAACCAGCTGCTGTTAGATTTAATTTTGATGTTGATGTCTCATCAATATACAAAACTCCATTTAAGTTATCATGGGTTCTATCCGGCAATAGCAAAGTTAACGCTGACTGGAAATCACCTCTTGCAGTTGCAGTAGAATTAGCTGGAGATACTACAACATTAAATGATGTAAATATCATCGGCATTAGTGTTCACAGGCAATAAAGCATCATTCTCTTGCCCTTTGTATTTGTTGAGTTGTTAGGTAACTCTCTTCTTTAGGTCTTTGATCGTCAATTATGAGATTGGTTTTGCTTATCATCTTTTGGATAAACTAACTTAGATTTATCTTCATATTCTTTAGGCCCATGATATCCCTCAGGATATGCTTCGTCTTTCAATTTCTCGACAGATTCTCCTGTAGGTAACGGAGCGTTTTTATCGACTTGGTATTTGAATATTTCAGGAAAATCCATGCCTAGAATTACATTCATACCTACAGCTATTATCCTTGATTTTGGGATATCGAATCTGTAATTAGAATCACCGAAAACAACTATTTTGTCATCTGTTTCCTTCATTATATGTCCTACGTGGTCTTCATTCTTTGCCCTCACTCCTTTATTAAAAAGAGTCTTTGGATACTGCCTCTCGTAGGTGCCAAGATCAATTCTACTTGATGGCGAACTCCATGGGTCGACACGACTTGTGGGCAGAGGCTCTTCACGACTAACCTTATACCTTTTGACAATCTCTTCTAAAGTACGACCTATCAGAACGTTTGCACCAACTTGCTGAACTTCTGAAATAGGTATATCGTATCTCTCATCTTTTCCACCAAACACGATAATCTTGTCAGGAGTTTCCCTTACAACGTGTCCCATATCAGGAGAATCTAGGGATTTTACACCTTTATTAAAATACTTACCTGATGTCATAATACTTATTAATACTTGGTAACGTCAATAATATACTTTTTTAGCTCATTATTTCGATCAAGTGTATTAAAGATAAAGTTTATTGGACAACCATGTTGGAATGATATTATCAAAGATATTGCCGTATATTGTGATTATCACAGTCGATCTATTCCTATAACTCTATTATTTCTGAATGATCATCTCCTATTTCAACAGCTATATACAATAGATGATTCTCATCCAATGGCATAGTAATGCGCCTAATTTTTTCAGGAATATATTAGGAATATCCGCAGTATTGGCATTAGGAATAGTTGCTTCACCCTCAACCAAAAGAACGGAAGAGACAGTAAGGAGTATAGTTAGAGGCAAAGAAGAAATAAAATTTTCTAAAAAAGAGTAAGAATATCTATTAAAACTGCTTATGAATTAATATCAAGAACAATCTGCTTTGAGGATGCTGCCAGAAAGGCCTACTGTCAGAATACGGATCTAAGCCGTTAATTAGGCTCTTTTCGGACGAGTACCAAAGATACTACTCACAAACTAGCCTTTTGATATAGGTACTTGTAACAAACGTGTATGGCAGTCTAACTACAACATACAATATTAATAACCTAAGGTCAAAGTAATTCAAGAGGAATCACTAATAATATCTTGAAATGGTTCGGCTGATCTAATCTAATCTCATAACGACATAGAAAAATAACATAATATTTTGATAGCTTGCTAATTATCTATCTTGTTATCACAAAGATGTAGATCGTTGGTGAATTTGAATGCAAGTAATGTATCTCAAATGTGAAGAATTACCGTCGCGTTAGATAAGCGCAGAACATCTTATTTATCTCTTTGAATCAACTTCATCTTCATACCATATTTTGGTCGCAACGTAATTGCAGGATCAAGCTTGATACGTTGACCTTGTACAAGACGCATGGACCACTTTTGTACAATAGTAGCGATGATGAGTATACCCTCCATCCATGCAAATGTCTCTCCTATACATCCTCTTATTCCTCCTCCGAATGGAAAGTAACTGAATCTTGGCAAACGAGCCTTGAATTCATCTGTCCATCTGTCTGGCTTAAATTGTTCTGGCTCCTCATAATACAGTGGGTCATGGTGCATAACATACTGGCTCATAAATATTGAGGAGCCAGCAGGTATAGTATATTCGCCTACAGAATAATTATTTTCTACATACCGACCTATTGTCCAAACAGGTGGGAAAAGCCTCATTGATTCTCTAAGCACCTTCTCCGTATATTGTAACTTTGGAATATCGTCAATAGTTGGGATGTTTTTAACACCATGGCTATCATTGTCAATAGCTCCTAGAACTGAATCTATTTCGTCATGGAGTTTCATTTCGACATCCGGATACTGAGAAAGTAGGTAAAAAGTCCATGTAAGTGCGTTGGCAGTAGTTTCATGACCGGCTATAAATATGGTCATAACTTCATCTCTTACTTGTTTATCTGACATTTTTCCATAAGACGTAGACCTAGATGCAAGTCTAGATGTAGAGAAAGGACCATAAGGTCCAGCAAGACCAGCATTAGAATCATGAGCCTGCAGTAATCTAGTAAGCAGATCATCATACCTATTATTGGTGCCAGACTCCTCCTGTTCTCTTCTATCGGAGATTAAACCGTACACTAGTGAATCCAGTTCTTTTTTGGCTTGGCGTGCTCTCCTTGGAGCAGGTAAAATAGGAAATTTATCAAGAACATGGCCTATTGGACTCTGCAACCTTTTGGAATAATTACGGCTGGTGGTTAATGCTTTTCCAACTTGTTGAGCCTCTGATTCTACATCATAATTTAATACTGTTTTGCATATAATATCAAGTGTTAGTCGCATCAGCTCTGGGGAGATGTCTACTGTAGATCCATGTTTCCATCTGTCACCAAAACGACTAGCGTAATCGGATATAACCTTGCCGTATGTCATAATTTGCTTTGGATGAAATATTGGCTGTATTAGTCGCCTTTGACGGTCATGGAAGTCTCCTTCGCTTGTGACTAAACCTTCTCCTAAAACAGCTTTTGCAGTCTGTAATCTCTTACCCTTTTTGAAATTGCGGTGATCGTATATGAGCACCTTCTCGATGTAATCAGGATTATTAATCAGGTAAACATGCTGCTTGGGTCCTAATTTGAAATGGGAAATGTCTCCATATTTCTGTGCTATGGTTGTTAATGTCTTGATAGGATCGTCAACGAATTGACGAATCAGTTTACCAGGCATTTTATAGGTTGGACCGGGTGGGTACTTGATTATTTCACTTTTCATAACTGGGCTCATTTTTCTGTTCTATTGCTAAATTATAAGGTTTATTATAACGACGACCATACCTAGAAAACTCACTACAGGTACAAATATAACAAATTCAAGTCGATGAGTACAATTATCTGAGCGATTACAAATGGATTTCAGGGGTTAATGGTGAAGATAGACCTAAACCTATAAGGTGTGCAACGTGAAAACGGTGAAACTGAACGAAAGGAAACATATCTAGAAACTGAGAGAGAATATAGTTAGTGTAAATTGTAGTGATACTCAGCTGCTACAACCATACTCGTAAACTTCATAATTCAAAGTAGATCATTTTTTAATTTATACGCATTAAGCGACTAATTGTGATACTCTCGCCAAGTTAAGAAAATAGAGAGTATCTGAGATTTCTTAAAAGCGAAATGCACAAAAGAGCAACAGTGTCATTCCCCGAATTGGATAATACAGTAAGGAGTAAAAGGTGTGTGTATGTATATGATATTTGAATCAAGTTTCAGTAGATCTTATTATATTTGCTACGTGTTTATTCGCAAACTCAAAGTGGAACTTACTACATAAAAGGTGGATATGGTTGAAATAATATTTTAGGATACCATTTCTTTTTTTTCTTCATTCCGCGCCAAAGAAGCCTATCAGATCAAATCCTTCTTCTTGTGATGGTTTAGTAGACTGTATTTCTGCTATAGATATCAAATTTCCGTCTGGGTCTTCGATTATTGTATGTTTACCAAAGGGTTCGTTTGTAGGCTCTTTGAAGAATTTGACTTCTTCTTTGCCTCCCTTTTTCTCCTTTAAGGATTTAACAGTGTAATCAAGATCTTTGACCATAAAACCTACAAGCACATTTGCTGTTCTCCTCTTTTCGTGTCTTTCTCTTTCTGCTGATCCTTTTCTTCTCTTTACCGGATGCAAAGCGATAGTCGTATCCTTGTTGAAAAATTCGGTCCAATCTTTAGATTGGAATTTAACAGGTAATTCAAGAATATCTCTATAAAATTTCACAGAACGCTCCATGTCTGATACTAGTAGTATTACTGCACCGACTTTTGCAAATAACAATATCTTCATCTTGGGTTTGTGAATTCTCAGTTATTAATCTAACTACGATGCTAGGCAATGAAACTAGACTTACTTAGTATTGCTAGAGTAGTTGATGATGCTATTAGGTTTGTGTCAGATAATCAGAAACGCGTGGCTTTATCGAGCTATGCTAGCATTATCTTTCAAAAATACTGACTAGATTGCGAATATTTAACACAAGATATATCATCCTAGCTATGTAATTATGTCGAAAAGGAAAGATATGGTTGTTATTCATATGAGCAAGGAGATCGAAGCATCAGCTGAACGAGTATGGGATATTGTAGCTAACGTTGACAGAGAACCTGAATTCTGGCATAGTACTAAATCCGTCAAAAAAATAATCAAAAAGGAATGGAAGGTAATCGAAAGAGAAGTAGTAATTGCTTTCAAAAACTCGGTATGTAGAGAAATTGTTACATTAGATCCAAAAAAGTCAGTTAAGAAAAAAAATTACAGATTGAGCAGTGAAAGGTACAAAAGATATTATAATAACAGCTATTGCAGATAACAAAACTCGAGTAGATGTCCAATGGGATATCAAAGTAAAGGGTTTCTTTGGGATGTTTACATGGATAATCAAAAAACACATTTCGGAAGGATCGGAAGACG
>DATDLD010000143.1:0-10896 GCA_036519475.1 Candidatus Nitrosopolaris sp.
CATCAATTTACATTAATACGCAATGCCAGGATTTTTATCAGGACGAACCAGAACATTCTACGTTCTTTTTTCTGCTGGAGCAACGTTTATTATTATTGGGATAGCTTCAGCTGTCTACACTAACATTCCTGTAGACGTAAGGCTAAGTGGTAGTATTAAGCCTGGCACAACCGATAATTTGACACCTAATATGAATATAGGCAATAGTGCAAATATTGTTATAACTGGCTCAAAGTTTAACGTCACTATTACAGATCCGGACCGACATATTATAAAGGCGGAAAGGGGAATTTCAATCTTTAATTATAATCTCGTGGCTGAAAAAGTAGGACAATACACTATCACAACAAAAAATACTGGCAACTCTGACTTGACATTGAATGGACACGCCCAAACTAAAGGTAGTGTAACCGCATTAACCGGGCAGATGATGTTAATAGTAACAGGTATCATCGTAACAGGACTAGGGCTTAGACTAAGAAACAAATAATAATTACAGTTAATGCCAAAAACTGTTTTTTCCTGTCATAATTCATTTGTTCTTTTGATCTTGCCAATCTTCCTATCTTTATACAATCTCTAATATCTGGAGATACTGCAATAGCTATTGCTCTAGCTTTAGATATCTCTTCTCTAACGTTCTACCTTGTAAGCAGCCGTACCGCATTATAGAACTGTTTGTATGTGTATGCACTTTCATTAAATTATGTGGAAAAGAAAATTGAAATAATTAAAGTAGTAGTTTTATTTCCAAATGGTCTATTTATTATTAATCCTATTATGCATCCGCTAAATTCATGCATTTGGACCATCATTTCTTAAGCTAATGGAGGATCTGTTGGTTGTTGGTGTAGGTTATAATATGTCCAAAAGGTTCTGTGACTGAATTACATGTCTCTACAAGTAACTCTATATATCGTGTTATATCATAAGTGGTTTTTTCGTTAATCAGTTCAATAGGGACAGCTCTCCTCCTAACCTTACCACTCCCGTGTTTCTGTGAGTAGTCGGTTATAATATATTGTAACATCTCTCCAGCTTTCGGGGATTTACCTTCAGTTTCCAAAAGACGCAGTGCATTGTTTTCTATAGTATTCCTATTTTGATAATACTCATTTGAATTCTTTGAAAGTCGTTTTGTGAAAATTAGTTCTTGAAGAGGAACTCTTTTTTCCCTCAAGATTGCAATATAGCTTTGAAAGATATCCTTTACCTTTGTTAGTATAAGTGCTTTAACTTCATTAACAGTATTTCCAGCAGACATGATTTCCAAGATTTCATTTTGACATTTAGAAAAGAATGTAGGTGTATCATGTCTTCTTGCTTCCAATCCTCTTATCTTCAGGCTACCATCTTCAAATACTCCAAAATATCGGTTTGGCACTGGTAAAACATTGTTTTTCTTGGAATGAATAAAAGCAATCCACTTGTATATACCTTCAAATGATATTTTAAAACCTGTTTCCATCTCTATGAATTCTTTTAATTGTAAATAATCCGTTTTCTCTGTCTTTATACTACCGTTTTTATTCTTTAACCATAGGGAATCTACGATGCCATGCAATACACTAAATCCGCGAGCCTCAACAATCTTTGCTGCTCGTAAGAGGACCTGTCTATCAAAAGCGCATACTCCAATATGAGCATCAATCCTTCCAAACTTTGCATTGTTAAATCCTAAATATCCAAATGAAGTTACCAAAACCCACTTTAGTGAAGATTGCCTAGCATCATAGATTGATTTCAGTTCTTGATTGCCAGTGTTCGATTTCAATAATTGCTTATATTTAGCACGTTTTTCCAACAATATTTTTAATGAAGTTGGCACAATTCCAATTCTTTTTTGACATATGTGATAATCTAATTCAGGCACTCTTCTTAGTTTAGAATTATGAGAAAAATAGCAGCAGCAATCACATCCTATAGTTTCAGCTGAAAGATTCTGCTCTAACATGATATTAGGGTACAAGGATTCAAAGTCAAACTCTGCTACTTGCTCATTAACCCCAATTTCAGGTTCCAAAATACATCCACCTCTATCTGCGATAAGCAATTCTTCAAATGTCTTAAAGTGTTCTGCAACTACAGGTTTCCATGGTATAAAAATTTGTTTTTTTGAAACAGCATAATAAAATTGTAAACTACTCAAGCACTTGCCTATCGAAGCTCTAGATGCTGTATGAAGGGGCATTCTGCAAACTCTAGCTATTTCATAAAGACCTTGCAGACCTGATTCATTCCATACAAATGAATTGGACTTGTCGAGATGTACTCTTCCATATAATCTAATAGTAGTTGGTCTGAAGTAGACACGACCATAAGAAAAATAAGAAATACCTTCTCTAGCAGGTTTCTTTAGTTTTATTGATTCTCTGCTTAGGATTAAGTCTATATCATTTTGTTCAGCTCTATAAATGAGATAAGGAAAAGTGAATGAATCACCATCTTCAGTAAATATGTAATCTGGATCAATGTTTGATATTTCAGTTTCAAGTTCTTTGACTGTGTCAGCTTCTGAAGCATCATTACATCTAATTTCAATATTTTCATTGTCTTGTTGTTTAATTGTTATTGACTGAATTTTATCAGAGTATCTAGGTATACGCCCTTCCTCTTTTTTTATGTTGACTGTCATATGGATGGTCTTGAGGTCAGGTATTTTGTAATCTGTAGACCATACGTCCTCATTCTCCTTAACTATCCATTTCAGTTTTTGAGAATAGCCATCTTCATTGATAACTACTTTTACTTTAGAGAAAGCAAGTGGAAATATGTCATGTTCATAAAAATATGATTGTGCTGGTAGTAAATCTACATTGTATAATCTATACTTTCCAAACTTATTGTCACCTAGTGCTTCTATCCTTTTTGCTAAAGTTAATGCTTTTGTAGAATCTGATAATGTTAATTTTAAAACCTCAGATTCTTTCGTGTCTACAATTCTCTCATAACATGGGGTAAACTCATATTCTTTGATTAGAGAAACAATGTCATTTGCTTCCAATATCGATTTGAAGTCTGCTTTGTAATTCGACGCAACATAGATTGAATGGCTCCAATTATCTTGTAGTCTGATTGTATATCCCTTCTCTTGCTTTATCCAAATAATCATTCTGTCAGCTAATGGATAAATATCAAATAACCATCCGGATACTGTCACTGCTATTTCACTTCTTGTTTACAATGTGCATAGACATTAAAAAAACTCCTCAAGTGTGTTATGCTGTTGTTCAGGTAACAACAGCATAAGTAAGGATTCAAGATCCTGGTGTGACTCACTTACTTCCTTTAGTAGCATACTATACTCTGAGCTGAGGTATTGCAAAAGCCTACCAAATTGCATGGGGACGGTATAGTTACCGTATATTACCTAATAAGAGTAAGATGAGTTACCGTGAGGGGGACATTGTAATGGTACTAAACCGTTAGATGTTTTACTCCGAGTGAGGGGTAATATATATAGATATAATATAACCACAACTTTTTCTAAATCGTCTAATTCGTTAATCTTCTAGCATCAATAGTGATAATCCCAAGGTTTTAATTAGGATGTCACAACTGAAGCACATGCAAGGAATTCAAAAAATGAAATGTACCTCTTGCGGTGTAACGTTTATGTCTGAAAACGGAGCTAGTACTTGTCCCTCATGTGCATCAAATAGTAGTATTGGCCATGGGCATGATGATAGTAGCGGATGTGGTTGTGGACACAGCCACTAATAATTTTTCAGTTATTAATTATGTGACACTTAATAGAATCCTCTAGTAGGATTGAGAATGCTCCTTTTCTCATTGAGTGTTCATATCATGACAATACATGAAGATGAAACGAGAAAACTTTCGAGATACATAGAATATGTGCAAAAACAGTCTAAATGACTAAATATCTAAATAGAGCATTTATCTATACTAATGGTAGCAATTAATCTATATGAATAACTTAATTCTTGACGTTATCTTCCGATTTTGTATCCACCCAAATGGAGCCCTCTAAAGCAATGACAGTATGTGAAAAATGCACCAAAAATGAAGAATATCATACATGTTCAACATGTAACCAACATCTGTGCATGACCTGCTTTAATACGGTTCATTTTGGTATAAATGCTCCTAGAGCTGGTAAGTCAATGGTGTACAATAAGTGTATTTTTTGTGATGAAATATATGCAACTAATGCAAAAGGTAGCGTTTGCGATAAATGCACAATTATACTTAATTGGATATCAAGAATGAACTACCTTGCTGCGGTAAACAGGGTTTCAGAATTAATAAGGACAAATAAACTGGACTCCAAATTGAAAAATGAAAACTATTGTAAGACAAATTTTGGCAGCCATGCCACTCAAGTAATAATGGATGCAATAGACAGCTCAAAGAGAAATTAATAAAAATTAGCACATTTGAACAAAAAGAGGCCCATTAGCTGTTGCAATAGATTCTTATTGTTACTATTACACATATACCGAAGGCTACTTCTAGCTAATATAGGTGGGGCTACATGACGTATTTTCAACTAATTGTGAGCTGATACCATACAATATATCTCCTCACGCAGAATAT
The DNA here is from genome assembly GCA_036519475.1 of Candidatus Nitrosopolaris sp. GTDB lineage: Archaea > Thermoproteota > Nitrososphaeria > Nitrososphaerales > Nitrososphaeraceae > DATDLD01. The sequence continues at coordinate 4,561 of DATDLD010000143.1, forward strand.
ATATAATAATTTTTAAGTTCGTTACACAAATAATTCAGATGGGATTTGAAAATGAACAAACTGTCAGAAAATATTTGATGTCAAAGGGAGAGGAAGCGTTTCATCATAACTATGAGGAAGCGATAAATAATATCAAATTGGTATTTGGTAAAAAATATCCCATGATTATTGATGGCAAAATAGTTGAATCACCAGAGACTTTTGTTCATACTTCGCCTATAGATACTAGATTAAGATTAGGTTACTTTTCAAGGGCGACTACAGAACATGTACAAAGAGCTATTAAAGCAGCCAAAAGGGCATTCGATGAGTGGAGAAGAACAGATTATAAATATCGTATAGGAATTTGCATCTCTGCTGCAAATCTAATAGCCAAGCGGAAGTTTGAATTAGCAGCATGGATTTCTTATGAAAATGGCAAGAACAGATATGAGGCTATAGCTGATGTTGATGAAGCCGTAGACTTTATCAAATACTATTCTGAAGAGATGGACAGGAATAAAGGTTTCCAAATTCAAACTAAAAAAGCAGATACAAATGAAAGAAGCAGGAGTGTAATGAAACCATTTGGTGTTTGTGGAGTGATTGGTCCTTTCAACTTTCCTTGTGCGATTTTGGTCGGTATGAGCATGGGGGCTTTGGTTACCGGGAATACTGTAGTTCTGAAGCCTGCAAGCGATACTCCCATTACTGGTTATTTATTTGCTGAAATTATGAAAGAAGCAGGGTTGCCTGATGGGGTACTGAACTTTATAACTGGCTCTGGGGAGACAATTGGAAAAACCATTGTTGGAAGCAAAGATGTCGCTGGAATTGTATTTACCGGTTCTAAGAAAGTAGGATACAAAATGTTCAAAGAGTCCAGTAGAGTAAGGCCACGTCAAATTATTGTAGAGATGGGAGGTAAGAATCCAGTAATAGTTACAGAAAATGCGGATATTAATAAAGCTGCAGAGGGGATTCTAAAAGCAGCATTTGGTTATTCGGGACAAAAATGCAGTGCATGCTCACGTGTTTATGTGCAGAAAAATGTAAAAGATTCATTAATAAAAAGATTGGTGCAGAGAACCAAAAATCTATCGATTGGAAATCCACTTGAGCGTAACAGCTTTATGGGCCCGTTAATTAATTCTAGTGCTTACAATAAATATAAGAAATTCGCAAAAATTGCATTCAGAGATGGTAAGGTAATGGTTGGCGGCATGGTCAAGAGAAACGGTGATTCTAAGTATGGATACTACGTGGAACCGACAATTGTTGATGGCTTGCCTAAAAACCACAGATTGCTTAAAGAAGAGTTATTTGTACCTATCTTATGCGTAGCACAATATGATGATTTTAATGAAGCACTAAAGTTATGTAATGAATCAGTTTACGGATTAACAGCTGGAATATACAGTACTAGAAACGAGGAGATTGAAAGTTTTCTTGAAAATATTGAAGCTGGAGTACTATATGTTAATAGAATTACTAGTGCTACAACGGGAGCTATGGTAGGTTGTCAGTCATTTGGTGGCTGGAAAGATTCTGGTACGACAGGTAAAGGGACAGGAGGACCTTATTATCTAACACAACTTATGAGGGAGCAGAGCCAGACTATTGTTGAATAGAGCACAGAATTGAGAATATATGAACTCTTCAATTCAGAGGCTGCTTCAAGATCATTTTGTTTATTTATATTATATATTCGATTAACAACGACAGGGCAGCCAAGTCCTGCATTTGACTGTGCTTTAAATTAGTAATAACATATTATTAGAGAGAGGTTTTCTATTAGGGCTGGATAATAGATCTTGCTAGCAGTAAGATATTTCTCTTTCTTTCTCTAATTCTGCGTATAGAATATGGAAGCCATTGACTTCCATAAGGAATATATTCAGATATCTTAAATCTTCTTTCCACAAGCATTTTCTTCATTTCATCATGAATGCCCATTAATAACTGAAATTCGAACCTCTTATCAGTACCAAATTTTTCTGATAGCTCGATCGCTTCGTTGATAAGTCTAGAATCATGAGTTGCAATTGCAAAGATATCAGTATTGCCATTATTTTCGAATAACATCTTCATTAATTTGGAGAAATTTGAATTGATTTTGTCTATTGATTGGAACGCATTCGCTTCATTTTGTCGATATGCTCCTTTAACTAATCTAACTTTTGCTCCTTCTTCCAACAAATGCAATAGGTCACTGGAACTTCTTTTAAGATAGGATTGTAATGCTACTCCCGTTGCGTCGTAATTCTTCAAAAGTTCAAGGTATATTGATATTGTATTTTCTACGAACTGCAATGATTCAATATCTATCCACATAAATCTACCTAAACTTTTTGCTTTTTCAGCAATCTGTCTGAAATTGTGCAAACACGTATCATAACTGATTCTTAAACCGACCTGTGTTGGTTTTACCGATATACAGCCGTCGATTCCATTAGTTTTAAGGAGCTCCAATAATAAACAATATTCTGTTGTTGTCTGATCAATTGTAGTACTATTGATACTGTCTTCACCAAGGAAATTCAAAATAGCAGATATTCCTCTCATGTTAGAGTTTTTACCAGCTGATAATGCATCTTTATTTGTGCTACCTGAGACCCATCTCTTTGCTAGCTTGAATATCAGCCTTTCCAGTAAAGTGCTAGTATACGAAGAGAAGTTTTGCGGCCCGGAGATTTCTGCATACCAATTTTTGGCCACTAAGATATCATACATTAGTTCTTTTATTAAAACTTCATCAGAAAACACGTATGGTGTTGATCTCTCTTTATTAATAGAAGACAATCCTTAAAGACATAATTAAATAATACTGCTTATTCTTTTATACAAATTTGATGGCCCTCTCCTAAGAACATGTTTCTCCCTAATGGATATCAAAATATTGATTAGGTGTTAGTCCAGGAATCCAACTTCATAGAAGCGATTGCTTCTAATAGAATTCTTGCTGCCAAATACGCTGTGATATTATTCATGTCAAAATCAGGAGAAAGCTCCACAATATCAATTCCAATAATGCCACTGTTCACTGCAAGTTTGACAAAATAGATAAGTTCCAGACTCGATAAGCCACAGGGAGAAGGCAAAGAAACTCCAGGAGCAAAAGCGGGATCAAGACAATCAAGATCAATAGAAATGTATTTTTTAATATTATTGATCTTGGGCCTCATCCTCTCAGCGATCTTGGAAACACCCAATTCTTCTATATCCATAGGTGTAATGACTTCTAATCCAACTTTGTCTGCATTTTCCAATTCTTCAGGCTCTGCAGCCCTTGTTCCTATCAGTGTACTCTTTCTAAAATTTATTGAGCTAGAAGAATCACTTAATACTGATCCATAATAGTCTCTGGTTGAAGACACAAAATCTGGATGAGCATCAAAATAAAACAATCCAATTTTACCATACACATCTCCAATTGCTTTTAAAGCTATGGTCGTAACAGAATGGTCACCGCCTATGACAATAGGTATTTTTTTTTTTGAAACTAAATCAAAGATCAATTGGTAGAGATCTTCCCTCTTTGCATTCCCGTAATCTAATATCTGTTTATTAGCAATGCTACCTTGTAATGGGCTGATAGGAATAATTTTACCATCCCTTTCAAAAAATTCTGATTCATTTGAGGCATGGCGGATAATATCAGGAGCTTTACTTGTACCTTTTCGTTTCGCGTGGGACTTTGATTCATCTGGCAGCCCTATTATTACTATGTCAGCTTCAGAGACTTTATCAACGTTAGAGCGATAAAAATGAGCCATATATTATCCAAGTAAATCAATGAACGTCTTAATTACTTTACACCAATTGACTCCGTAATGAAGGTCAAGATGAATTTACATATTATTATCATCACAAGTATTATTATTTAGATTCGATAATTACCGTCGTACTCTTAGCTGAGAATGATCTTATATCAAAGAGTGTGACTCTAGCAGAATATGGAAACAGAGCTTTGCCAGTAGTACCAAAAGGGAAATCGCTACGTATCAAACGCAACCTAGGGTTGTAGAGGCACATGTACTTTCGCTAATTTTATTAGTGATCCTAATTAAATATTGAAGCATGAAAGTTAAAGAGCTGGTACCCTTGATATTGATCGTATCTGTAATCTTAACAATCGGCTTCATCTTAATTTTTATGAAGATTTTGCCTGAAGAACAGGCAAAGAATTTCCACTCTCTGTCTGACATCTCATTAAAGACAGATCTTAGAGTTATAAGGACCCTAGCACAGGAGATGACACTTTCATTTATGCAATAAACCCTGTTGCAGAACGAGCTTTGAATATTGCTCAAAAGGATGCAAGGGTACAGCAGATACTCAAAGAACAAAATGGTAGAGCCCTGACAATAGCTGCAATCCAACCTACAGTGCTGGAAGGTAAGGACGGAAAAATTACTTATAGTCCAGTCGGTCAGATTATAATTACTTCTAATTGGCAATACGTAGATGGTAAATTGTACTCGACTCCGGTCAGTTTCAACGCGCTTAAGAACAAAACAGGAGCATCACATCAGCATATCTGGAATGTATTTGTCGATCTGGATAAACTCACAGTTACAGGCATATCAGAAGAGTCCGAGAGAGTTATGAGAAAGACCTTGGAGCCAAATCTCATATATGCTGGGATGAACATGTTTATGCCGGAGACAGTTAAGGTAAATACTGGCTCGATCATAAAATGGTTCAACAGTTCTGATCTCCCTCACAACGTAGTTGGAATCTATAAGAAAACTTCATCCGGCTCACAAGTCGAAGTAGATAGTGGTTTTATATACCCCAATGGATCTTGGAAGTATAATTTTAATGAACTCGGAGTTTTTGAATATCATTGTACAATCCATTCAGAAGATGGAATGAAAGGCAGGATCATAGTATCGTCAAGTCAACAATGAGTTATTATGAGTTGTATACGTTGTATATATAGCATGATGGATGAAAATCTAACTTCCTAAGGCATGAGAATAATATTGCATCCTCAACAACAACTTTTATGATAGATTAATCAAATTGCTCCTTTACTTATCTCTATTAAGCAATATAGGTCACAGCATGGATATGCCGAAGTTATGCGATTATTTAATCCAAGTTGCTGCAGAGCGCTCAAACGTTATCATACGTGAGGATTACGCTTGGAGAATTCTAAGTTTGTACGTAGAATATATAAAGCGTGTGTTATTTTTATATCCTAGCTCTTATATAAATACAACAATGTTCAACAGAGTAGGCGCAGTTATACTTCTTGTTTCCGATATGAAGAAATCAAAGGAATTTTATAATAATGTGATGGGTATGGAAATAAAGCTGCAGACTGATGATTGGGTTGAATTTTCAAAACAGGGAACTGTTATCGCTCTACACCCGGCAAAGAAAAAGAAGCAAAACAAATCGATAAAGAATAAGAGCATGTTGATAGGATTCAACGTTAGCGATCTGGAGGCAGTTTGTAGTGACCTTGAAAGTAAAAAAGTAAAGTTCTACAAGAAACTGACTCAAGAACAATTTGGAAAACATGCTATTATAGAAGATCCAGATGAACACCTAATTTCGTTAGTAGAAATGGCTCCAAAAGAAGAATTTGTGCAGAGTCCTTATTATCATGGGTTTGCACCTATATAACGACAATCGGAAGTAAAAGGGTAGGACAGCCAATCCTTAACCATCTTTTCAACAATATTTGTTAAAAACTGGCAGATTCAACACGAATCCAACGTAGATCTTCCGCTACGGATAAAGCTCTTAGATAGGTCCTTAAAATGCTTTGTTTACAAGATTACGATATAGTCATAACATGCTCAATTACAACAATTTAAATTGCCTTTCAATATTGTATATCATTGAAAAGTAGGCTTTATGAGAAATCCTTTCAAACGACAGGGTAGCCCATATAGTAGAAGAAGGACTCCCGAAGGAGAACCACTTGAATACGATACAGGACAGCCAAGACCATTTGTAAGATCCAATAAATTAAAGATCCTTGCAGGCATAGTGACGTTTATAGTTATAGTCATAGTAATGGCTGAATCAGTAGTTATAGTACAAGCAGGACATAGGGGTGTAGTCCTTTATTTAGGTGCAGTCGAAAATCGCGTCCTTGGAGAAGGAGTACACTTCATTGTTCCATTTGCCGAACAAGTAATACAATTAGAAGTACGTACACTCAAGTTTCAAGCCGAAGCAACAGCTGCATCTAATGATCTACAGGAAGTACAAACTGTTATAGCTTTAAACTATCATATTGATCCAAATGATGCAAATGTAATATATCAGCAACTTGGAGAAAATTATGCAGATAGAATAATAGCTCCTACTATACAAGAATCAGTTAAAGCAAGTGTT
>DATDLD010000144.1:0-2731 GCA_036519475.1 Candidatus Nitrosopolaris sp.
CGTTAATGTAAAGTTATCAAAGTCTACGACTTTGTATTTTCTTGTTCTCTTTGCACCCGTAGCATTAGTGTTAGAAGTTACTCATTCTGATCCTATTTTGACTTTCGTTTTTGCGACTATTGCATTAATTCCCTTTGCAAAGTTAATCGGTGATTCAACTGAACATCTGGCAACACATTATGGCACATCAACAGCTTCTTTACTAAATGTTACTTTTGGCAATGCTGCCGAAATTATAATTGCAATAGTTGCTTTATCTGCAGGATTAGTAACTCTAGTAAAGGCATCCATTATAGGCTCTATTATCGGCAATTTACTATTGATTTTTGGATTAAGTCTTTTTGTAGGCGGACTAAGGCAGAAAGAACAATTTTTCAATAAGGAGAATACCGGCTATCAGGGTTCAATGCTATTCTTAGCAATAATTGGATTGGCAATCCCCACTCTGTTAGCCATTAATCTATTAAGGCCCACAACAGAAGGAAGTTTAGCAGAGGTACAAAGGAATATCCAACTCGTTAGCGATGTTCTTGCTTCAGTGTTATTAGGAGTATACATAGCCAGCATTATATTTACATTTGTTACTCATAAGCACTTATTTGCAATTCCTTCAATGGAAATGGAGCGAGAAAAACGACAAAAAACAACAAGTGGGGATAACAAGATTTACAAAGAGATAGACCGACCTGATTTCAGCTGGAGCAAAAAGAAATGTATCCTATTGCTCGGAGCTAGTGTAATGGGGGTAGTTCTAGTAAGCGAAGTATTAGTTAGCTCGGTAGAGGTGGCAATCAAGGAATTTGGAGTCAGTGAAATATTCGTTGGTGCAATTATCGTAGGTGTTATAGGAAATGCTGCTGAACATAGTAGCGCCATCATGTTTGCAAGAAAGGGTAAACTTGATTTATCAATCGGAATTGCGGCAGGTTCTGGAACACAAATAGCAATTTTTGTAGTTCCGATTCTTGTAATAGCCGGAATCCTGCTTAATAAACCATTTAGCCTAGTTTTCACAGTTTATGAATTGGCTGTTGTTTTTCTTTCGGCGATAATATTAAATTTGATTGCACATGATGGGAAGAGTAACTGGTTTGAAGGAATTATGCTAACTGCGGTATATGTTATGATTGCAGTTGGATTTTTCTTTATAAAATAAATTAAACAAAACAATTAGAGGATAATACTAGCGAAACTAATATGCCTGGCCTTGGTTTAGCATTATTAAATCTGTTAGATACAAACTCTGATGCAAAACTGAGCTAAATCCATACCAACTCTACCCAATGTAAATTCACTAGACCACAAGAGCAGATACCGTTAGTTTTGGTGGAACGTATTGTCTAAAAGCACAAATTTATTATCCTTCAATCTCTTGTGAAACGTCGATAGCTCATCAGATTCAAAGAATCGGTGCATAGTAATTTTGGGTTCAATCTATCATGTGACCACATACCAATGGAAACATCAGCTTTAACAAACGCAGGATTGTCATTTTCAGAGTCTCCTAGGTACATTATCTTCTGTGCACCTTTTCCTTCGAGACTGAAAAGCTTGTAGGCGACATAAGCAAGTGCCATCCCCTTGTCACACTTGGTCATAAATACGTCTATGTCTGTTAGAAATAGATATTATGATTCACCGATTGCCAACCCTACCTTCCTTTTGCGGTCGTTTTCGTTTTCATATTCTTCAGGGTTCTTGGATAATCTGTTGGATTTCTTTACTAACTCTTGGTAACCTTACCTTTCTTCCAAATCAGAAATTGCCTTTTTTATAGTTTTGTTGAGAAGAATATCATTCAATACTTTTGTAAATGTCTCGTTAATCCATTTAGGTTGATCATTTTTCTTTTCTTCCATTCCCTAATTTCTGGTTCTTCTCCCTCTCCTTCAATCCATGTCTGACCACATAGTGTTTTTTTCTTTCTTATGTGAAATTATGGCAGTCTGATAAGTCTTTGAGTGGCCTGAATCATAGATTGAGTTGCATATGTATGGCATTGTAATAATATTTTGGTAATATTTTGGAATGTCGTTGCCGTCTATTATGAGCTGATTTTGTCTGTTATCGCCTGTTACCCAAGAACTTTAGTTGAACTCAAAATATGGATAGGTGAGCTGACAATGAGGAAAATGAAGAGGTAGGGTTAGGTTTATTAATTATGCAACTGTAAGGTCTTTAGGGACGTCATTATACTTTGCTCTATGTAGTCTGTTTATTCTTCTCAGCTGTTTTTCAGTTGTATTTGCATATGAAAACTGATACGATTAAGCTCATGGAATTCTTAATGTAAAAATAGTTAATTTAAGAGCCACAGGGTCGTATGAGAGTACTTCTGCAGATAGAACGGTTAAAAACTCTTAGTGATTCAGTATTATTAGTAGGCATAGTCTTACTTGTGTATAATTTAGCTTCATTGGCAGCAACTAAATTATACGACTTTGACCCAGAAACCTTCCTCAATACGCTAGTTGCATATCTTAATAGCTTTATAGTAGTGTTCATTTACTGGTCAATCATTTCCATTGTTTTGAGATGCCTTAAACAGCTAAATGTAACAATATTTTTCTTATTAATATCGATATTAATGCTTGTTACACTAGTACCAGTAGCACATGAAGCGTTATTACAACTAAAGAAACCAACGGCATTTTATTTTGCATCTATTATTTTTATTACTCCTGGCATATTGTTAATTGCTTTGTCATTATATGCAGGATACAAAGGAGAA
>DATDLD010000145.1:0-2201 GCA_036519475.1 Candidatus Nitrosopolaris sp.
GGCCCTATCTTCCTCGCCAATACAAAACCATCAATTTAATTTCCAACAATTTGGTAGTAATGGGGCCCCTTATTACTATCCTAGTCAAATATATATTGATCCTTCGTTAATTCCCAAACCTGAAGAGATATTTGGATTTAAAGTATACAGTTGTAAAAAATGTTTTGCCTTCAATACTACTTATCGAAGTCGCCAAAATCATTAGCACATGATTCGCAGTATATTTTAGACATGAATGAGAGTTCTAGCCCCACAATCTCTCTATCCGTTCTGTCCCCTGTGTTCAGGTGTGCCATGGTAAATGCCTCACAGGCATCAGAGGATTAAAAACGAACGCAATTTTTCATAAACCAAAGCCGTCTTTTCAATAAATGGTGCATGACCCGCATCTGCTATAGTTTCGTGTCTTGCCCTCGGAAGCTCATCTCTAAACCTATTGTAATATTTAATTGGTATTAGGTTGTCCTTTTCCCCCCAAATGATTAGACAAGGGATATCTCCAATTTGTTTGAATCCTTCTGGCTCAATCTGTGTTGTTGTACTATTTTTGAAGGCCGCTTCAAAGGCATCTCTTGCTCCCGGCTTTTCAATCGTGTAATCAAATAATTCAACTGCTACAGGAAGGAGCCTTGACTGATTAGCATATAGATCGCCTAATACTCTCGTGACTTTTTCATATCTGGTTATAGGATTCGCCTCAGTCGCTGCAGCATAATAATCTTTCAGCAGTGGTGTGGGTTCTTGAAGCAGACCGGAGGAATCTATCAGTACAAGCTTTTCAACCATTTCTTTATTTTCTATAGCAAATTGGGTGGCTATGTACCCACCCAATGAATGGCCTACAATACTTATCTTCGTATGTTCCTTCTCTCTTATTCCAATTCTTTCTATCAGAAATTCCAAAATGAATTTGCTGAATCCTTTGATCGTATAGTCTGCATTCTTTGGTTTTTCACTTGCACCGAATCCTATTAAGTCAAGTGTTATTGTATGAAAATATTCCGATAATGCATCTGGAATATCTCTCCATGCAAGAGAAGAGGCTCCAAGCCCATGTATAAATATCACATGTTTATTCTTGGAATTTCCGTACTCTTTGTAAAACGTACCGACTCCTTTAACAGTTGGAAGTTGCATTTAGATTAAACCATGGAACTGTATACTCTATTTAATGTCTTTCGCCAATACTGTTACAAGATCCTAATGTTTTGTAGAGCTGATACATTTACATCCCTACTTAAGCTTCCAAGCCCCTATTCTTGTATTAACCCTGATATTAGTCATCCGGCATTTTTTTAGCAGATAGATTATTCTAGGAATCAATCCTCCCTGCAACTTATCATCATCATTATCATTATTATTATAATCAGGGACGTCATTACACAATTCTGCAAACCTCTTAGAATCACTGCATCTAAATAATTCACCTATGTAGCATTTAGTTATTGATAAAAGCTCGTTTTTTTGGGAGAAGATATATCTCGAAATTCTTTTTTATTTCTTTCGTACGTTATACGTTCAGCCTTTATTATCATACTATATAATTGCGGCTCACTTCGGCCATAAGTCTCGTTTTCAAAATCTGGTAAATATTCTGAAATAGCCTTTCGTATCCTGCTGACGACCCTCCTTGAACCACACTGTAATATTGATACTAAAGATTGGTTTTAGGTGGGTAATTTCATTATTGTTGTGATTATCTGAACATATTCAATCGTCTATATTATAGTATGGTAACGATATAGGTTCATTAGAACGAAATAGGCTAAACATATTATGAATATAACAACGCCAATGACAAGAGCAGGCGATGTACCGCCTCCTCCACCAAAATTAACATAAGAGGATGATCCCACACAGATAATTAGCTTCTAGGATTTTTAATTAGAATTTCTGTATTCTTTACATATCGCAAGGTCTGGCTGCTCATCGTCACATAATAACTTGGACTAGCACATCTATCGTCAGGACCGTTACCTCCTTCTCCTTCCTTCTTTTGGAATATGATCAAATCCCTCTTTGTGTCAAGCATTAGCCACTAAGCTTAAAGCTAGGCGCCAACTGTTCTGTCATCCTTTTTTCCTCTAGTCTCCATAATTACCAAGTCTAAATATCGTCTAGCTTCGTTATCATCTAACATTGAAGATTCTACTCCTGTTTCTTTTTCCATAGCATCTGCGTGTTGGTGGATTAGTTTTACA
>DATDLD010000146.1:0-9457 GCA_036519475.1 Candidatus Nitrosopolaris sp.
GCATCCACTATTCTGTCATTAATTATCGCATTTTTTTCTTTAAATACAATGCTAATCCTATAGATATTAATGAAATCACCCAAGCTGTAAGAAATATCAGATTGTAAGATTCAGCAGATGGATATGATGATAAACCTGCAATGGTGCTTACAGATATCTGGTGCGATTGCATATAAAGGCCTGCGATTGCTGGCCCTATAGCCATTCCAACGTAAAAGAGAAGAACTGTCATTCCATAAGCAACACCGCTATATTGCTCTGGAGCTGATGCTGCGACAATATTATAACCCCCAACCCTTGAAAATGATAAGCCAATAGCTATTATGCCTAGGCTAATAGATATTAAAATTTGAGTTGAGTGAAACATAAATAGCAAAAAGAATCCGATCGTACTGATCACATTTCCTACTACAGTGATATTGAGATTTCCAAATTTAGATATAATAATACCAGCGATAGAAGATACTGAAAAAGACATAATCATAAAAGGAAGTAGAGCATTTCCCGCTGCTACTGCATCGCCACCAAATCCTAATGGTTTTGGACTTCTTACCAATATTGGTATACTCTGATATAACATAAACATTGTAATGCTTACAATCATCAAGTTGATATTAGTTGGAAGTAAAATTTTATGGATCATTAGATTAAGATTGACTAATGGAGAGGGCGATGTTGTTGTTGTGTTTGTGGTTTTAGCAGATGTTGTCACAACTGACATTTTTCTTTCTATTCTTATAAAAAATAAAAGTGAAACTACAGATACAACTGAAAAGCTGATGAGTGGAATCAGATTAGAGGGATTGCTAATATTCTCCAAATATGATAGTGCAAGCAAGAAGGAGGTTATCGTAACAGCTAATGTTGCTGCACCTTTGATATCAACTAAGTTAGCAAATCTACTACTATCCGTTCTGCTTATAAGATGTACCTGTTCGGCACTTATTCTTTCAGATTGCAATTGTTCTTGATTTAGTTTTGTGAATACACAGCAATAATCAAAATCAAGTTTTAACTTTGGTGATTCCTGTTCTTCCTTACTAACATAAATTAATCTATGTACCATCACAATTAATGCAACAGCGATAGGTATTATCGAAAAAAAGGTCGCGTGCCATCCAAAGTAATTGACTATTGATCCTCCTACTGCTAAACCCACTGCAGATCCACCCGCAAAAGTACTTATGAAAATTCCTTGGGCCACCGCTAGTTTTTGTGGAGGAAATTGAGATCGTATGATGCCAAAAGCTATCGGAAACATAGAGAGACCAACGCCCTGAATTATTCTAGCAATAAATAGAAAAGAGATAGAAAATGATAAACCACCTAAAGTAACACCTATGGTATAGATTATCATTATTATAAGTAGAATCTTCTTTTTTCCATAGATATCGGATAACTTACCGGCAATCGGAGTCATAACTGCACCTGAAATCAAGTATGTTGTAAGTATCCAAGATGATGTACTGTAATTAATATGAAAGTCCCTAATAATATCTGGAATAGCTGGTAGCAGCATAGTCTCTGCATGCATGGTTATAAGACCGATAGAACTTAGGATTGCAAGTGTTATCCAAGGGGATTGCTTGATCTTTGCCAGCATATGGTTTCACATTGACATATTGATATTATAATATTTACAGTGGGTAATGAGGTAAACGGAATCAAATTACTTATTACAACTTAGCATCCTACAAAAATTCGCCTGACTCTAGCCCTTTACTTTTGTCTCATCCTTTCGAGTGTATAGCTAAAAGGACTTAAACCGGATGCAAAGGTATTTTATTCTTCTTCGCGTCATAGTCCTGCTCTTTCAACTATAGAAAATAAGTGCACAGGGAATACTCATACATCTTTCTAATGCTTCCAAACTTTATTTTTTGTTTTAATTATAAACTATTACTAGGATGACGACGACAATGATCTCTCCTCGTTTCAATTCTTTTGCCATTTTATATGGTCATAAAGAAATCAGACAGACAGACAGACAACATTTGAACTAATAATAAAATTCCATAGTTATGTCCGTTATCATTTAGCCATGCTATGTGACAATAGTCATATATAGAAAAACAGTAGAAGTAAGTGGTTGGAAAGTTACAAAGAGCATCATGTTACATGGTTAGAAAACTTTTATGACCTGGTAGTTGCTATTATTGTATTTCAGCTAAGTAGAGATCTCGATCAAGATGTCTCTATATACGGATTTCTTAGTTTCGTAGTACTTTTTATCCCAGTGATTTGGTCATGGACTGGTGTCACCTTTTATTCAACGAGATTTGAGACTGATGATTTAGCACATCGACTTCTCATGCTATTACAGATTGCTGCAGCTGCCTTTATGGCTGTAAGTGTACCTGATGGATTAGGTAAGAATTCAATCTGGTTTGCACTGTCTTATGCGATAATGCGTACCATTCTAGTAATAGAATATCTACGTACTAGAAGATATGTTCCAGCTGCACGCCAGCTTACCACAACGTATTCCATAGGATTTTCTATTGGAGCAGGAATCTGGTTTTTATCTGTATTTGTACCTTCACCAATTAGATTTATTTTATGGATGATAGGACTAGCGGTTGATATAGGCACTCCTTTGTTGTTTGCAAGACGACTTTCAGTTCAATTTGCACCTCATGTCCACCATTTACCTGAGCGTTTTGGATCATTTACAATTATTGTTTTAGGCATCTCCATACTGGGAGTTGTTAATGGAATTGCAGCTCATAACTGGACTGCACCTTCTATAATATCTGCAGGACTTGGGCTAGGTATAGCATTTAGTTTGTGGTGGATATACTTTGATACTGTTGACGGTTCAGAAATCAGAGCTCTTCGTGAAAATAGACGAATCGGAATATACGTTACTTGGTTGTTCATACATTTTCCCTTGATAATTGGCTTTACGGCGTTTGGTGTTAGTGTAGAACATACAGTTCTAAGTAATCAGTCTTTAGTTTTGCCATCTTCAGAGAAATGGCTTCTGTGTGCTTCTACTTTCCTCTGCTTGCTTGCATTAGGAGTAATACAAATGACATCAGCAATGACTACGAGTCCTGTTTCATTATCATCGTCATCAGCTAATTCAAGGAAAGCAATAAAGTACGTAGCTGCCGTCTATAGTATAGTGGCGGCTATAGCTGTGCTTGTGCTTGGTGCTACATTAACAGACAGTATCGCGCTGCTGCCAGTATTTCTTATTGGTATCATGGCTATAGTATGTACAGGTCAAGTCATATTAGATTTGAGACGTCATCCTCATCATCGTTTTTCCAAATTTTAGGTGAAACGATACTCTCGTTAGTTGATTTTTCTCTTGCTAGTCAGTTTGGACCCACTTCCATCTTGGTAATCTTTCCATTTTCCACATGGAATTGCAGAAACGTCTTAAAATCTCCCTAACGAGACCTTTTGACTGTTCTTAACAGATCCAAAATTGAGTGCGATTAGTCAGATAAAGATGTAGGGATGAGATGGTTTATGAGCAGCAACTGCACTAGAAATGACAACTATGAGTAATGCACGTAGGGGACTCCCTCTAACCAGCTCTCGTATTGAGAAGATATTTCCGAAGTTAACGCCGGCTCAGATCAGTCGTATTGCAGCGCATGGACATATACGTTCGGTACAGTCTGGTGAAGTACTAATAGAGCAAGGAGATAAATCGGTACCGTTCTTTGTCGTAACCACAGGCGAAGTCGAGATTATACGCCCATGCGGGGCTCGTGAAACCCTTGTGACTGTCCATGGTTCTGGTGAATTCACAGGAGAGGTTAACATGCTCTCCGGCCGTCGCTCTTTAGTTAGGGCACGTGCTATTAAGCCATGCAAGGTAATCGAATTGGACCATCAACAAATGCTGGCTTTGGTACAGACTGATGCTGAGCTAAGCGACATATTGATGAGGGCGTTCATTCTACGTAGAGTAGAGCTAATATCTGCTGGTGTTGGAGACATTGTCCTCGTAGGGTCAGCATATTCTGCAGGTACGCTTCGGATCAAAGAGTTTCTGATGCGTAATGGACATCCATATACCTACATAGATTTAGAACACGACCCTGACGTACAGAATTTATTGGATAGTTTCCAAATTTCTGCGAATGAAATCCCAGTATTGATCTTTCGAGGCCAATTGGTACTCCGGAATGCCGGTAACCAAGAAATCGCAGACTGTCTTGGCTTCAACGAATCTATTGACCAAACTCAAGTACGCGATCTCGTCGTCATCGGAGCCGGCCCCTCGGGACTGGCTGCAGCAGTATATGGTGCTTCAGAAGGACTAGATGTTCTAGCACTGGAAACAAGTTCACCTGGCGGCCAGGCCGGTTCAAGCTCAAGAATCGAAAATTATTTGGGATTTCCTACAGGCATCTCGGGCCAGGAGCTGGCATCTAGAGCTTATCTCCAAGCTCAAAAGTTCGGTGCAGATATGCTTATTGCCAAGGCCACACGACTCACATGTGATCTCAAACCATATATCATTGAGCTTCAG
This sequence comes from Candidatus Nitrosopolaris sp., assembly GCA_036519475.1. Lineage (GTDB taxonomy): Archaea > Thermoproteota > Nitrososphaeria > Nitrososphaerales > Nitrososphaeraceae > DATDLD01. The sequence goes on from DATDLD010000146.1 coordinate 4,493, forward strand.
AATGGGGCTAGAATTTCTACTCGTACCGTTTTGATTGCTACGGGTGCTCAATATCGAAGGTTACCACTAGAAGGCCTGTCCCGATTTGAAGGCGCAGGCGTCTACTATGGTGCGACATTTATGGAAGCGCAGTTGTGCTCAGGAGAGGAAGTCATTGTTGTGGGCGGAGGAAACTCAGCTGGGCAGGCTGCTGTGTTTTTGGCGGAGACTGCAAAGCGTGTACATATGTTAGTCAGGTCCAACGGTTTGGCTGCTACTATGTCGCGATACCTAATCCGTAGGATAGAGAATAGTCCTACGATCATATTACGACCTCAAACTGAGATTGTGGCCGTAGAAGGGGATAATCACCTCGATTCCGTTTACTGGCGAAACAGTCAAACAGGACAGACTGAAAAACATGAAATCAGGCACATATTCGTCATGACTGGTGCCGATCCGAATACTGGTTGGCTAGATGGCTGCGTTATGCTCGACTCTAAAGGATTCATAAAGACTGGTTCGGATCTGTCGCCAGAAGATCTAAGCGCAGAAGGCTGGCCTCTCACCCGTCAACCATATTTGCTTGAAACCAGTTTGCCGGGTGTTTTCGCGGCGGGTGACGTGCGAGGTGGCAGCATCAAGCGTGTCGCATCCGGAGTAGGAGAAGGATCAGTCGCAATTTCATTTGTTCATAAAGTACTCCAGGAATAATGGCGAGAACAATGACTATGGGCAAGTATTTTGATAGAGGGGGTAAATGGCGTTAGACTCTAAATATTGGACTCATAGTAAGAGAAATTTTTGACAAGATAGTCGTATTCGGAGAAAGAAATGATAGGCATGATATACCCAAATCTAAAATCCAAACTGTTGGGAGAAATGTTTTTGCATCAACTATTAAAGAGAGTCATTTGCTGATGTTGATGATGATGTTACAGATCTCTTCAACCGTTCCCGTAGTTTCTGGTTTACAGCAGTTCTTGGTACACCATTAATGACATTATTTGCTGCTCTTTGGTTACATGAATCTGATACGCTATCGCCTCCTCCTGGTGTAGCACAATTTGCATTCTGTTCGGTTTCTTGCTTCAGAATCCTCGAGTCAGCAAATACTGTTGGTACATTTGTTGTGTATATTCCTGTTACCAATACCGTAGTTAAGATAATTAATACTATCAGTATTTGGTTATGACGATTCGTGTTATTCGCTGGATTTGTCAGTATATTTGGCTTGGGTATGCTGATACTGAGTTATGTACTAGGAATTAGTGGGTACAAATTTGTCTACTAGATAGCATTGAAATCGATCGTCTTCAATTTTATAATACTAGAAGAAGGACTCAGCAGTCGACCCAAATAGGATATGGACCACGATCTAGCACATTAACAGACAGAGGCACAGCAATTTATTCACTGCATTAAGGACAGAAATAGAGAAGTGTGAAGGGAGCCTGGACAAAGAAATAACTTCGTATAGTGATTGCTTTGATAGTTTCAGATTATCGTTGATGTTTTCGCATTAGTCTTGGATTAGGTCCTTCCTTTCAACTTCGATAAGGATGTCTCCTACAGTGTCCTCAACTGCAATCAGTTTAACTTTGCCTAATGTTAGGATCGTATCCAGTTCATCCATCTCTATACGGCGCGATGGACTGCCTTCCCTTCTGGATACCTTTAGTAGGTAACCGTGAGGATAATTTATAGTCGGAATTCCTCTATCCTTCAGAAATGCCTTGGCTTCCTCAGCATTCATTTTTCAGAGTTATCTGGCCGATATCGCTTAAAAACACTATGGACTTAAAATTGCGCATTACGTTTGTCTGTTCAGTTTTGGCATTAATTTGATTACTACGATTTGGCTTTGGAAGAAAAAAGAAGGAATTACTTAGATTCCGTCAAAGTGTCTAACGGCCTACATTAATTCACGGCTAGTCCAGGATTTTGGCAATGAAATCAAAAGTGCTCCACCACCTGCACGTTGAACCTTTCTTATTGCTTCTTCGTTCATGTATGTATAGAATGAAAAGTATGGAAAGTATAGATAAGAACTAATAGAATAGAAAGGAAGGTAGCAACACTTTCAACAATCCAAGCGATTACGAGTTAGTTCAAAGAACTTTCCATTTGTGCTTTATATTTTATTTTTTTCATAAATTGAAAGTCTCTCTTTGAGTAAAGTGTAATGTAATTCACTAATCTTTTCTTTTGAGTATGCGTCAGATATATCATCTTTTATTTCATCTAATAGTTTCACTTTATCGTTTTCCGGTAAGTTATACAAAGAAGTGCGAAGGAAGTAGTTGCAAAGTTAATTCTAGATGCGGCAAATAACCAAACTAGAGGAAAAAAGGTTGCTCAGTAAGCAGAAAGCGGCAGCATCTGATGAGTTAAAATGTGCAGAGACCAATGGAGAATGAAATTGGAAAATATTATGAAAACTGACTTGAAATCCAAGATAGGCATTGCAGAGATGAGCCTACATCAAGTAGTCAGAGTTCTAAACAAGCAACTAGTTAACGATTATTATCTTCTGTTCACCAAGGCTCTCCACTCTAGGCTCCGCAGCAGTAGTACTTCACTCCTAGGAAGCGTTTTACGATTATTATTTTTGAAGCTGCCATGCGTGCTTGGAACTTGTTGCAGGGGCTGCCCTTGCCCTACTGGTCAAGCCTTTTTGTGGTAAGAGTTATCTATATTAGTTTACAATATACATGTAGTAGGTAATGGGTGTTCAGACGTACAGGAGGCGTACTTAATGGGTACTCATGTTTCAATTTCGGGCCCCGAAGCTGCTGATCGTTTGGAAATACGTGAACTTGTGGAAGCATATTCACATTGTGCGGATAGACGTGACGCGAAGGGGCAAATGTCCCTTTTTACTAAGGACACACACTTCGTTGTATTCATGGAAGCTAGATCCGAGAAACCGTCAATGGAATTGAACAGAAGAGAAGACTTGGCGCCCGTATTCGACGAACTGAATAAATATGAAGTTACAACTCATTTCTTGGGGCAAAGCACTGTTGTCCTAGATGGCGATCGTGCAACAGGAGAAACATATTGCATTGCGCATCATGTGTCTGCATCTGAGGGGAAACGGACTCTTTTTATTGCTTCTCTTCGTTATTATGATATCTTCGCAAAAGTCGATGGAAAGTGGCTTTTTGCCGAGCGCAAGATCATGGTTGATTGGACGGACACCCGCCCCATAAATGTCTGATTAGATCTTTGAAGCGGTAGCGCGGGTGAACCAGCATGAAATTCACTCCGGGAAAAATGCGCCGTGGTCAGCTATAATCGTATAGCATTCTCCTTACATCCTCCATCCCTCGATCCCTCCATCATCAGGAGTCGATAAAGCTAAAAATCTGAACCACATAATATTTACGAAGGAAATTTCTGAACTTTGAGCACGAAAACTGAACAGTTAGAATGGCGCAGGTCCAAGGTTATTGAAATGAGATCCAGAGGTTTGAGTCAGATAGAGATAGTAAGCGAATTGGGAGTCTCAAAAGCTTCCTAGCAGCGTCAGATGCTGAAGGCAATTTTTCAGAAAAAATTTGGGGGATGGTAATAGGTACATTTTTATTTTAATTCTCTATCTTTGCTTGAGAAATTTCCCGTCTCATCTACTTCGACTATAAAGAAAGATAACATATTATCAAGAAATGATAACTCGTCGTGGTTTCCACTAGCGAGAGTTCATTGCTGCTATCTGAAAGAAAAGAAGGGGAACTTTTTACTTGCTCTCTATCTTTATCTTTGGACTTATCAGATACAAACCTGATAGCATCATCAACTACTGTTGCATTGGTAAGCAAGTCTAGCTTCATCGAGTAACATTCTTTAGCTAAATACAATGCCTGTATCTTTTCTCTTTGATCTTCTGTATTCTGTGCTGTATTCCATGCTTCTCTTGTAATTGCATTTAATCCTACTAGACATTTCTCATACCCGATTTGCAATGTTTGTGATATCTCTCTTTGGCTGTATCCTTTGCTGCAAAGCTCTTGTACTTTATCTCTTCTCCATTGTACTTGTTCATGTTGCTGTTCCATATCTGAGCTCAAATGTTCCATTTCCTGTGCATGATTTTAATGGGGTGTTCCATTTTCACGCTTAACATTATAATGTGAATACTCAGCTTTATCATGCCGAGCACAACAAATACAAACATCCACATTGCACTTAGCTTAGCTTGTATTAGCATATGCCTATCACACTCGCGCCCTTGCTGTTAGACCATCTTATCATGGATTAATCATCCTTTGAATCCTCAGTGCAGTTGCCTAATCCAGTCACTAATTGCTAACAATGCTAAATATTTTAGTTTAAAAGTTGTCATAAGATATATCAGGTCCAAAACAATTATCTGGATATTTAAATAGACTCTCTTTTTAAGTAAGCTAGAGTAGCCGTTGCTAAGGATGCTATCAGCACTCCAAACACTTTAGTTTGTAGGTTCATACTAAACTTGCGTTAAAAAAAGTCTTATATCCTTTCCTGAACCATGTTAAGCTACTTCGAGATCGAACTGAGCTATAACTGCTTTAGTTACTTTGCCTATCTAAGTCTAGCTAGTAGTTACTAGCTTACCTAGTTAGTTATACATTGTATATACATTAGATAGTTGTTGATGAAGCAGGTACTAGCATTTGTAATTGAGGGATAATAAGAAGGGAAGCGGAAGAATGGTGGGTATTGACTATGCAAAGTGTGGTAAGTAAGGATGCCGCGTTCCCTTCTTAGCCAGACTCGGCAATAAATCTATAGACAACATTTAAAATAAATCTTCCAAAGTATAGTAGTGTTGAAGCAAGCATGACGACGTTAACGCCCGTGTGTTTTCCTTCCTCTTCCTTCATTATATTCTTGTATGTGTTATCGAAATCTATAGTATCATCGAGGTGCTCTTCATCTGAATCACATCCACAAATTTTACATTTCAATGGCAAGACCCACCATTTGTTAATTCGATGCTGT
>DATDLD010000147.1:0-9291 GCA_036519475.1 Candidatus Nitrosopolaris sp.
ATGTATGATATAATTATCCTTGATTAATGTATAAGCAGCTCCTTAATTCTCAAAATAGGGGTTACCGTATATCCATACTATTTTGCTCCTTTCTAATGCTCGATGTCAACTTAGAGTTAGTTCAAGCCATTTTATTCTTAGGATTATAGTTGATTTCCCAGATCTATACTTGTCACACTAATAGACCTATAGGAAATCAGGAAAGTATAAAAAATGACATAAAATATCGAGGAGGGGAGAGCATGACAAAGGCGAAGTTATTATTGAGTACCTCTTTTTTGCATTTTATTACATTTTATTACATTTTATTACATTTTATTACATTTTATTACATTCTAACATCAAACGATATTATCTAGTATTGTTCTTATGAGTACTAATAATGAAATGGATGCTTAACGAATTTGCAAAGTCAGGATTTGCTAAATTACTAAAACCCTTTGAGAACTCAATTGATGATGTTGTAAAGATAACAAGAGCATTTGGAATTGCAACAAAAGCCCATACAGGACAATTCAGAGATGGAAACAATACAGAACCATATATTAATCATCCATTACGTGTTGCACTAATTCTGACAGAAGAAATACAAATCCACGATGCAGATCTAGTATGTACAGCTCTTTTGCACGATATTATAGAAAAAAGTAATGGTTCTATAGACGAAGATCAATTAAAAAATGACTTTGGTGAACACGTATACAATATGGTTCATGCAGTCACAAGACCTAAGATAAAAAACGAAGTAAGGGAGAAAGTGCTAGACGAATACTTTCATAATATTGCAACGGGTTCTAGATTTATTAGATATATAAAGTTAGCAGATCGTCTGGATAATATTAGAGCTCTTAAGAATGCACTTCATAAGGATAAATTAATGCGATATAAAGAAGAAACTCAGAAATATATTCTTCCAATAGCAGAAAAGACGGATGAAAAGATTGTTTTTAAATTATCAGTTGCTTTATATGAACTAAAATAATATAAAATCGTTCTTGTCAAAAATTTAAAAAAAGGGAATTTTAGGACTCTTTGGACTGTTTAGTTGTGAAGCTTAACCTTCTTCCCAGCCCTTTGTAAACACTGCATTCTTCTTTAACGGAATTGGTTGTCCTGGCGTATAATCCATTGGCCTCATCCAGAAGATTGCCTTTGTGGGGCAAACACCAATGCATGCACCATCGGAGATGCATCTTTCTGGATAAAATACAAATGCTTTGCCTCTTTTCCATCCTTCTACTGGCTTTACTCTCAACACATCTGGACCAAGAGCTGTGCAAATCTCTACGCAGAGAGCACATCCAATACAGTGTTGTTCACTAATATCCGGTATTATTGCGACTGGCATCTATTTCACTTATCTTCACTCCATATTGAAACTATTTAAACCCTATGCCATCTATATAACAGTGATATAAATTAGATAATGTTTTATATTATTAAAAAGGTATGATTATATTCTCACAAATTGGACAACCACCCACATAATCTAAGTGGCTTCTACGAACAATTCGACAGCCTAATAAATTACCATACTGGCTTGTGTGCACCTAGTGGAACGACAGGCTTCTCATAGTATGATGGTGTATCAGAATACTTTGCTACGGGCGCTACATGTTTCAATTTGCCGTATGGAGAATCACATTCCATCATAAAAGGTTCACGCTCTTCTTGTGAAATAGGATTTGGTATGTCAGACTGGTTTACTCTTCCTAGATCTTGAACCCACATTGCAGTTCTACAAAAGTGACACACGTACCCAGTAACTACCACCTTCTTTTGATCTACGTATAAGAGCTGCACAAACTCCAAACGCTAAGTATCCAGTCAGATAATCATTTAAATACCTAGGTAAAGCCTTTGGAGAATCAATAGCTCCAAGCTCTGCAGCCATTCCACTAACTGTTTCAGCTAATTGCTCTGCGCCCCTTCTATATTGTCAAGGACCAGCTTCTCCATAAGCGCTTTCTGAAACATAGACTATACCAGGTCTGAGTTTGGCTAACTTCAATGGAGATAAGCCATGTTTTGATAAGCCACTTCTATGGTAATTTTCAGAGAATATCAGCTTGGTTTACGAGTACTTTAAGTTGCTTTACATCGTTCGGTTTATCTAGATCTATGAATGCAGATTTCTTTCCTAACCCTGTCTCAAGTAACGCTGAAAGAAGATAGATAAAATTTTTTGTATACTAGCCTTAATTTCTTTAGCAAGTAGAGAGAAAAGAGTTACTGCCAACTGCTGCTAGATGAAAAGAATCATTGAATACGTTCTCGTATGCTAATATTAGCACCGGTTCATTTTCTCATCGTTATATTATGAGAAATTCGAGAGCAGTATTATATCCATGGTCATTCAGATCCAGATTATATTTGCCAACTAGAATGTAGAGCATAATTATGGGTACACAATAAATCAAGTCATCGGGTTGTTCATTAATGAGTTTTACGAAATTACGAACGTTTCTTGAATTGTACCAAACTGATCGAACAAATCATTTCTTTTGCGAACTGTTACAACTGTGTGCCACAGCCTTTGCATAGACCCAAAATCTAATCAAATTTGAGAAAAAACTTAAATCATTCCTGTCCAAGACAGACATGTGATCCAAAAATTAACTTAAGACAACCTTCTACTATGTCATTCTTTGTTGGAGGGCTCGCTGCTGGCGCCATAGCTGTAACAGTATCTTTACTTCTAAGATTATTTGTAGGCGGTATATTTATTCCTGAGCTTGAGTCTCAAACTTTATTCTCACTTACTCCTGGACAAGTTGAATCACAAGCCGTGGAGAGGTTTGGTCCTCTTGCTAAATACTCTGCGTTTATAGGCGCTGTTGCTGCTAATCTTATATTGTATGGTCTAATCGGTTTACTTGTTGGCCTATTGCAAAAGAAGAAGAGACTCCCTTCGAAGGGATATGTACTAAATGCAATACAATCTTCACTGGTAGCCTATATTATTCTGCTTGTGATAAGTGCTTTGCTCTTAGCCGTGACTGAAACGAATGTTCAGGTAAAACTTGACTCGATTAGGTTTCTGGCGATCTATCTTGTTCCAGCTAATATTGCTTTCGGATTCACCTTGTCCTCTTTCTATGAAAGGATAGTATTATTGCGCCGATCCTCAATTACAGTTACCAAAAAAGAAGATACTAGCAAAATAGAAATTGATTACAAGAAAAGGCTGCTACTACGTGCTGGCATTGCATCAGCAGCTGCTTTACCCATTCTTTACTTTGGATTAAATTCTCTTTTAGTTCCAAAAAAAGAAATACAACAGCTATCTCCTTCTTTATCAGCGCTACTTAGATCAAAATCCAAAGCCCCGGGCTTTGAGGATCCAAAACTTGGATCACTTCTCGAGTCAGAAATAACGCCAACGGATCTATTCTACAGAATTGACAAAAACCCTATAGTACCAGAAGTTAATGCACAAACTTGGAATCTAACTATGAAGGGATTAGTGAATAAACCTTTTGAAATCAATTATAAAGAGCTTAGAGATATGCCTTCAATAGAGCAGTTTGCTACACTAGAATGTGTAAGCAATAAAATAGGAGGCGATTTGATCAGCACTGCCATATGGAAAGGAGTACGCCTAAAAGACCTTCTTGAGAAGGCACGTGTGAAGCCAACTGCCAAATATATTGTCTTTAGATGTTTCGACGGCTATGATGTTGGAATACCTTTAGAGAGAGGACTTTTGGAGGGCACAATATTAGCTTATGATATGAATGGTGCTCCTCTGACTTCTGAACATGGCTATCCTGTAAGAGCCATAGTTCCTGGCATATATGGTATGATGAATGCGAAGTGGATGACTGAGATAGAGCTGGTCGACAAAGTTTACGAAGGTTATTGGCAGAGGAAGGGTTGGAGTAATATAGCTAAATACAATACTCATTCATTCATAATTATTCCAGGTAATGCACCTATCAGAAAAAGGTTTAGGAATTTAGAGGTTTCAAATGTGAATGGAACGGTGCCAGTTGCAGGCATGGCCTTCGCCGGAGATCGAGGGATAACGAAAGTCGAGGTAAGTACTGATGAAGGTGCTACCTGGAAAATTGCCAAAATCAAAGACCCACTGTCACAATATACATGGGTTTTCTGGAATGCAGAATTGGATCTGACAGGCAATAACCATAAGATCGTAGTCAGAGCTACAGACAAGACTGGAAAGATCCAGACTGACCAGATACAAGATCCATTTCCAAATGGAGCAACAGGTTACCCTACGATAGATGTATAATATAATGGTAAAACAAGATTTTGGGATATCTTAAAGAGATAGGAAGGAATCATGATAAAAAAACCGAAGCAGATTTGAATTGCAACATTGAATAATAAGGCCTTCGAGAATATTCGATTATTCGTTAACTAGAATCTTTGGTATTTAAAAATAGCTAGGCGGGCTCTTCCACCATGGAACAAATACATGGGCTGGAAGTCAGCGAAACTGAAATCAAACATTATTGTTGATTAAACAATAGGATACACACATACATACATGCCCTTTATTCTTCCAGTCTATTTTTTGTCTACCAGACCTGTCCAATTCGTCCATTACAAATAGTCTATTCTAAAGAATCCATATTATTGCCCTTTTATGGAAAAGTGGTGTTAGAATACCCTATGATTAAATCGTGATTGTCAGATTCGATGTTATTTACGTGTACTATCGTTATTGTAGACTGATAACAGAGAAGTTTTATAGTAGAAACCTCTATAGTTTATCATGATATATGATAAAACAGTTCGTTGTTTTTGTTGTTGTTATTGTCTCAGTGTTTTGCCACAACAAGATAACAAAGCATCCTTGATCAGAGTACAATCACCCTTGAGGAGGATGAATTGGATATTGTGAGCGTCCTTCAAACTATTATAGAAAAAGACGAAAACAAGAACAGTACTAATAATAGCAGTAATAACAAAACTCCATACAAACAAGCAATACATTTCTTAATATGCGACTCATGTTTTTGGTGTGCTTCATGCATTAGGCTGGATGTATCAGTTGCCAGATGTCCTTCATGCAATGACAATAAAGTAGAATGGATGCCAATCACTGAAAACGAAATTTACAAATTTAATTATGATCCTAAGAACGGCGGCGTAGTACTTGAGTTCTCGAAGTCACAGGAGAGAATTAGGTGAAAATATGAGGAAGGAAGGTGAGGTGACGACTTCATGATCCTTCTCCTGAAGTATAAAAGCTATAATTAGAGACAAGTCAAGCGCTATGCTTAAACTTTAGCGCAGTAGCAGCATTGCTAATTGCCACGACAGCCGTATCCTCACTGACAAATCAGGCATTTGCAACGAAGAGCTCACCAGACTGCAGCTCAGTCCTGTATAAACGAAGATGCTAGATGCCAAAATCTATTGAACCAAGTACAAGGACACGACAACGCAGGAACAGTCACAGGCAATCAACCATAAGGATAAGAGAAAAAATGCTGTAAGGGACAATAATTGGTGTGGTGTTTTACCCGCCAGCCCTCGATTTTTTTGTTTAAAACTTAACATAAAAAACACCAAGTTTTTGGCTATTGCTCAAGTTTATCTTGTCACCAAATGTCTTATTGTTCCCCCCTTCGTAATTTTATCTGAAATCATACTTTATATTCTCGCAATATGCTACCTCTTCCATTGTCTTTGACAATTGCTGATCTTGTTCGTTTTAGGAGATTCTCTTCTCGTTTTAATTTATAGCTCATTATTGTGTATTAGAGATATCTCGCTATTTCCTTTTAAACCTGAGTCATTGACAAGCTTATGCGATCACATGCTGATATAGATAGATATTGGATTGATAATAAAACTGTAAAGATAACCTAATGCATCAAAGATATCCGTCCTGTAGGAAAGGCTATAAGGTTCTTGCCTATAGGTAACTAAAAAATCTATGATGTTAGATTTGATAACTTCTTGGATTATCGCTTAGCGGTAGTAAATTCTCAACATCGGCTATTTTGAGAAAGAGTACAAATTTGAGGGCTGCATCATAAGTTTGTCTAGTAGTAGCCAATCTAATGGAATTTATGCGACTAAGATCTACTGAACCTGTTAGTGGGGAACTCATTTGAGGAGGAGCGGTTACCATTCTTACTTGACTTCATGGTATGGAACAAGTTCTATTAGAGACAATCTAAACTACTTTTATTAAGGCTTGAAGACTATTTAAATAGTCATTAGTAAAACAAGTATTTTCTTGACTCCTGATAATGAACGTTACGCGTAAATATCTTTGTCTATCCTGTCGGTTTGACCTAACCAGATCATAGCTTTGTAACGTGAAAGATATAAAATCAGGATTGTGTAAGATCTATTGAAGATCCGGGTAAGAAGGGGAGTTTTCGGGTTGTCTCATAGCTTCCCTCTTACCTTCCTTAACGACCTTGATTTTTACTCTTGGTGATAAAAACTTGATATTCCTTGAGATATTCCTGTTTAATATTTTCAATTAGATTGCTAATTTCTTGTTTATTTAGCTCGTTTGTTCTACTGTTTCATTGGAAAGCCTGTCCTGTCTTCCACATAATTTAGGTAAGCTTCCGCTCCTAACATCACCAATCCCACAAGTCAGCAGTGAAAGCATAATACATCTGAAAGCCAAATCCAAAGTTAGTGAGGTAAGACTAGCCTGATTCACAACCTCCACTAGCCTCGATCAATAATTAGCTAAAAAGACTTATTCTAGCTACCAAACAAATAATCTGAGTGGTTAGATTTTAACCAATCTAATATTACTACAGCTGCCATTCCTGACAAGCCAGGAGTTTTTAAGGTACATGCAAGTATGAAAATCCGATACATTGGAAGTAGTATGAATCTGGTAGAATCATTATCAGATCATTCTATAGGCAAAGCTAGTAGATTTAGTTACTTAGTTACAGCCGGGCAATAGAGCCTCTTATTAAAGTCCTATCATGTCAAGGTATGATCCTATTTCTTTAAATGAAGAATGATGGTAATCATTCATATGTTCTAGTACACGATAAAGATGATACCCATCACCAAGCAGATTGCATTTGTTACATTTGATTCTATAATATGGATCAATTCCCAAAGTTCTGTATGCCTTCAAAATATCGTCATCATCAGCTATGTATTCATATATAGATAAAGTAGTTGAGGATCCATCTCCAATTCCAGCTTTTGACATCAGTAAGCCATTAACACATACCTTCACTGTAGATTTTGTTATTGATGTGTTGGCGTGTTGATCTTCATCTAGGTCTGTAATTTCAGAAATTTTCATAAACTGTCCAAAACATTGTTCTTCTATGGCATTTTTGAGTATCTCTGAAAGTTTTACTGCCCGTTTCGGTTCTTGAATCTGAACCAACATCAGGCTTTCATATATTGTGTTAGTTTATAAAGAGATTGATTCTGAGATTTCTGGTATTGATATAATACGTACTATAATTAATTCGATAATATATCAATAAACGGATTAAGATCAAAAATGAAAGGATGGCTAGAAAAACAAAGGTAGAATTGTTGATATACATACTACCTACCCAGAAAGGTAGAACTTATAGTCAAAAGTATTACTAGTTATAAAACTGGTAAGAAGGGAAGAGGTGAAAAAGATATGTCCCTTATCTTAGCAAGAAACGGATTTCATACTTATGCAACAATGCGGAATATAGAAGGAAGGGGAGGAGCAAAGCAGATAGCGAATATAGCCAAAGATGAGAATCTGCCATTAGAGATTATTCAGCTTGATGTTAATGATGATAAATCAGTGACAGAAGCCATTAATAGAATAGCAAAGGAAAAGGATAGAATCGATGTTGTAGTGAATAATGCAGGATGTGACCTAATGGGAGCATTAGAAGAAACGACAATAGATGAAATAAAGGCTCAGTTTGGGACCAACTTCTTTGGTGCAATAAGAGTAATGCAGAGAGTAATGCCTATGATGAGAAAGCAGGGAGGGGGCATAATAGTGAACATAACGTCCTTGGGCGGAAGAATATCTTTTCCTCTAAACTCACCATACCATGCAACTAAATCGCTCTAGAAGGTTTGAGTGTATGATAGGCTGATAGTTTAGATAAATAATTTACATCTTACCGTGACATGAGATCCTACATTAGGTTTGATAATCTGATAACTCCTTAGAACAGCACGTAATTATGATGGCGTATTAGACAAGAAGGCATTTCATATAAGAGCATATATTTGATGCAACTAGGTTACTAAGGTTTTATCATTTTCAAGAGAGAAACGATTAGCGGTATCACTTATTCATTCAAAGGCCCCAGTATTCTGTAAGAGTAGTGCTGTGTGCTTATTTTGTTTCCTATTCTTGGAGTACTTTATGAACAAATGAGATTGCGATTGATCCTTCGCCCACTGCTGATGCAACACGCTTGATGCTGCCACCTCGCACATCGCCCACTGCGAAAACACCTGGCAAACTGGTTTCAAGCAAATATGGTTGACGCATGATAGGCCAGCCTGCTGCGCTAAGATTATCTGGCGATAGATCCGGACCTGTCTTTATGAAACCTTTATCGAGTGCGACGCAGCCATCAAGCCAACTGGTGTTTGGATCAGCACCCGTCATGACGAATATGTGTCTGATCTTATGCTCCTCACTCTGTCCTGTTTGATTGTTGTGCCAGCGAACGAATTCTAGATGATCGCCCCCTTCGATCGCTACGATCTCAGTGTACGGCCATAATACTATCGTAGCAGTTTCTTCGATCCGACGAATCAGGTAGCGTGACATGCTCTCGGCTAACCCGGCTGACCTGACGAGCATGTGCACGCGCTTCGTAGTTTCAGCCAGAAACACGGCTGCCTGACCGGCTGAGTTTCCTCCGCCAACCACAATCACTTCTTCTCCGCTACACAACTGTGATTCCACAAATGTCGCACCATAGTAGACGCCTGCACCTTCAAAGCGCGACAAGTTTTTGCATGGCGGCCTTCGATACTCAGCTCCGGTTGCTATCACGATAGTGCGTGCAGGAATTCGAGCTCCACTCTCAAGTTCTACTATGTATGGTTTACTGTCGCAGATAAGTCGTGTGGCCTTAGCAATGAGTATGTCTGTACCGAACTTTTGAGCCTGGACATACGCCCTGCCTGCCAGATCTTGACCTGAGATTCCTGTAGGAAATCCCAAGTAATTTTCTATTCTTGAGCTTGAACCAGCCTGGCCACCAGGAGAACTCGTTTCCAGTACCATAACGTCAAGCCCTTCTGATGCGCCATACACCGCGGCTGCCAGTCCTGAGGGACCAGCGCCGATAATTACGAGATCGCGCA
>DATDLD010000148.1:0-2420 GCA_036519475.1 Candidatus Nitrosopolaris sp.
TCACCTCAAGTAACTCCTACGTGGATAGATGTTGAAGATGATGTTGTCCTCATAAATACTGCTGAGGGAAGAATAAAGCATAAGAATATATCAAGGGATCCTAGAGTTGCAATTTCAATTGTGGATCGTAATAATCCATACAATATGGCTACTATTAGAGGGAAAGTTATAGGGCAGACAAACCAAGATGCAGATGAACATATTGATAAACTAGCTAAAAAGTACCTGGGTGTGGATAGATACCCAGGGAGATCTCCAAATGAAAAGAGAATTATACTAAAAGTAAAACCGGAGAAGATATTTCATCAGCAACCACCAAGGTAAGATGTACATAAGCTGTTAAGACAAAACTTCTTAATAATGAATATATTGGATATAAGCATATCCAAATATGATATAATGTAATACATGATAAATAGGAATAGGAATAAGGAGGATAAGGATAATGAGATAGATAAAATTGCAACTCTTTCATCGTTTAGTATGAGAAGAGCTGACACTACATATTGAAGTAAAAGTGAAAAAGGTATTTTAAATGAGGCAATAATAATATCAAAAGAACTACTTAATTTAGAAAGAATGGATTTGACACAGGTTAAGGAGAGTAATAATATAAAATTTGGCTGCTATATTTACCAAGGTGGTTTAACATACAAGGACATAGTGCATATCGCATTAGAATGTGAAAGATTAGGATATGATTCTATATGGTTAAAGGATAATTATATTCCTTGGATTCAAGATTATCTCGTATCGCATCTCAATAATAATGCCAACATTAGAAAGCTTACAAAGAATAAATATACAGAGCATCAAAAACAAATTCAGCTGCTGCAGCTGCAACAACTTCAAGAACAAAATGAAAGCAGTAGGACAATGCTTGAATGCTGGACTGTACTCTCTTCGCTTGTACCCTTAACTAGAAGAATAAAGCTTGGTGCAATATTAGTCAATCTTTTTAGGAATCCTGCAATTGTGGCAAAAATGGCTTCTACTTTAGATAATATCAGTAATGGAAGATTGGAATTCGGATTAAGTGCAGGTTGGTATCAAAAAGAAGCAGAAGCATATGGAGCGCCATTTCCATCAGGTTCTACTAGAGTTGAGATGTTAAAAGAAAGTGTTATGATACTAAGGAAAATGCTGTATTCTGATAACAATAATGTCAATAACAAATCCAATATTTCTTTTAAAGGAAAATATTACAATATATCAAATGCAGAATGCAATCCAAAAGCAGTTCAAAAGCCACATTTACCAATCTGGATCGGCGGCGGAGGAAAAAAGACTCTAAGCCTAGTGGCAAACTATGCCGATGGTTGGAATTATGGGCTCTGCTCTTTTAATGAATACTTGGAGAAAACATCCATTCTAAAGCAATATTTCGATATTAATAACAACAATGATAATAATACCAAAGTAATTGCTAGGCGTTATCAGGACATAATCCGAGGATTGCACTGCATTTTACTCCTAGGTAGGGATGAAAAAGAATTAAAGAAAAGAAGAATCAAATTATTAGATAAAAAAAGAGAATGGAGAGATTCGAATGTCCTTATAAGTGGAACACCTAATAGAATATTAAATGAAATAACTCGATATTTGAAAATCGGTGTTACATACTTTACAATATACTTTCCAGATTTACCAGATACAACATCTTTAAAGTTATTTGCAGAGCATGTTATTCCTAATATTAGAAATCGAAAGTGTTGTGTGTGATAGTCTAATCTAGCTTCTTAATCCCATCATTGATATCTGTGATATGTACTATCATTTTGTTATTTGAAATAAACTTACGAATTTAGGTATGTTTAATCTTTCAATGGAAGGACTCCTGCGAAGAAGTACGGAATTAAAATCGAAGGAAATAATAAATGAATAACACTAATAGAGCGCACCTAAAACCTGCGAACTAAATTCTTTAACATGCTTCGATTAGTACAACATCCACTAACTCTGGTATCATAAAGGTTCTGATCTATTAAATTCACTATCTCCTTTGCCATTACACATATGTTTTGTATCTGATTTGACTGTGCTTCTAGACTGGTCTCTAATTCTGCAAGTCGTGTTAGCAAATCGTTATTCTGTAAAATTTCGTATAACGCTTCTTTCATTTTCTCAAATTCTTGTTCGCTTCCTTCACCACATGGTTGCCCGTTAAAGTAAAAAATACCATCTATACTTCTGTATGGTTTAGCGTTGTTGATATGATGTTGAACCCTTTCGACCCTACTCTCACTTGTCATGCGCCTCCAAACTCGTGAAAGATATGTATAGACCGAATTGAAATCGTACTTATATCTAGCACCGATTTTTAATGGTGAGGAAGAGGATGCTGCTAATTTGGACTTTATTGTATTGGTAATTTCATTAGAAGTCCTAACAATAAGTTCGTTATGCGTTTCCATCATGAC
>DATDLD010000149.1:0-9411 GCA_036519475.1 Candidatus Nitrosopolaris sp.
ATGTGATTCTGGTCCATAATCATCTGCTTGATCCATTACTACATATCCACATTTTTGGCATATGTACTCGCCTTTGCTACAATCATGGACAAGACCCGATTCACACTCAGGACAACGCGTATAATATTCTGAAGAATTCATTATATATCATTTCCTCTTGTCTGCTGTGCTTCTGAAGTAATCCGCCTTCCCTTTTGCATGTAAATACCTGCGCTTTCCTCGGTTGAATTTAACATTTCTCTTGTTTAGTGATGGGGAAGCCTCTCTGACATATACCTTGGAACCGACAATTCTGTTCGCTCGATCTGTAGAAGGTAGGGACGATACATAAGGAGCAGCTACTGGGCCTATTAATTCGATGACTTTTCCAATGCTTTTTCCATGTTCGTCCACTAATAATTGCCCGCTCTGGATATTTCTGATACCCTGATAAAGTCTTATAATAAGTCTACCACTTTTTGCTAAGTGCATAACTTCACCAATTACCTCCAACTTTTGTTATCAGTTTGGATATACTTCTTATCATTGTCTTCTGTCAAGAATAATTAGTTTAGTGATAAACTAAGTTATTGTGTCACACACAGAACCCATAATTTACTGATAAATAAAAGAAAAAATAGAATTGTTAGTCATTCTTCAATGCTTATTATTAATCATGATTATTTCTGCCTATTTCTTCTTTTGATCATCCTTTCAGATAGAACATTTAGGAGGGCGGATTTCTTTTCGTTTGGCCTTTTAGGAAGCATTACATATCCTGATTTGACAAACGCCCTTTTCGGGTATCGTGCTTGCTCGCCAGCGCTATCAGGGCCCGGGTTGAAACCAACAGCCTTTGCGGCTTCTATCAGTTCACTTAATATGGGGTCATATATAGCCTGATCCCGTTTTATCCTTCGTCCTTTGGCTCTAGAGAGGTTCTTGTTAAAGTAGTCCAACCAGACAATCACATTGTCATAGTCCTTCAACTAGGACCACTTTCTTATTCATGAATATTAATCTTGTTAGTAACGAACTGATCATATTGCAATTGGCCACTCAGTTAGCTTATGGAGGGGCTCCTGCATTAGGTCGTGCTCCTAACGTGATAATGATATCACGGTTTTCGCCATTCCTGAAAACGGTCAACACTACTTTTTCGCCAACTGTCTTGTACCTTTCCAGGTAAATTAAGACGTCATCAATTTTTCTGACAGGCTTATGGTCTATTTCTAATATTACATCTCCTCCTACTGAGATTTGTCCATCTTGTAAATCTATGGTTTGGTTACCTCCACGTAAGCCAGCTGCAGAAGCAGGACTTCCAGGGATAACGTCAACGATTAGAAAGCCCCTTGGTTCTCTTAACCCTATTGCATCAGCAATTTCTGGAGTCATATCCTTACCCGATATCCCTAGCCAGGGATGTGTAAAAGATCCATTGGTAATCAGTAATGGTATTGTCCTGATAATCGTAGTTGAGGGAATAGCAAAACCTATACCTGAGAACTCTCCTGTTTTTGAATAAATTGCAGAGTTGATGCCTATTACCTCTGCCTTCATGTTTAGCAAAGGGCCTCCAGAATTCCCTGGGTTTATGGGAGCGTCTGTCTGGATCATATCTGGAATAGAATATTGCGAGGTACTAGATGGATTCGGAGCAGGCAGTCGTCGTCCAAGTCCGCTGATAATTCCCTCACTCATAGACCCTGATAAACCGAAGGGGTTCCCAATAGCTGCTACTTGTTCACCTACTTGTAGCATTGAAGAATTTCCCAAAGGTAACGGAGCCAATTTGTCCTTTGGAACATTTTGAACATATAAAACGGCAAGGTCCGTAAACGGCTCCGATCCAATTACTTTAGCTCTGTATATTGTTCCATCTAAAAAAGTAACATCTAGATCTTGGTTTCCGTCCGCCACATGATTGTTTGTGATGATATGTCCATTGTTATCATATACAAATCCCGATCCCAATCTTATACCTGACTCCGGAAGATTTGAAGAGGTACCTATTCTACCAGTTATCTGAACGACTGACTTTTCTACTTTTGCAAATAATTGTGGCAATGTCAGGATCGAGCTATCAGCTGCTGATCCAACCTGCCCAATTTGATAGGCACTCTTATTTAATTTATAATCACGATAATTAGGAGTACTCTTAGGGATTACGCTTGATGTCTCATTCTTGAGGGGAGTACTGTGTTCAGGGTAAAATTGACTGTAGAAGACTGCCACTCCTCCTACTACAATGATTATGACAAAAGCAGTAATAAATCTCCATGAACTCAACTGTATGCCAGAGCCTACAAGGATTCGTTAATATAAAGATTTAAAATCAATCGTTATACGTATTTCCAGTGGCATCATCTAATCTTCGCTAGATGTGAATAGTTACTATGATTGGTATTCTTTAAAATTGACATGAGGGTTTGTTGCGATATACAGATCACTTTCGGATGCTGAAGAATAAGGTGATGATATCATGTTTGTTTATATCTTCCCGGACAATCACGCTACTCTCAGAAACTTAGATACACGGCAAGAATAAGTAAATACTAGGTAATTTTTTCTCTATTTGTTGTCCTGTTTTGAGTTGTATACTTTTTGCTTTCCAGATATCCGAACGCAAAACAAGCACTAATGTAGATATAAGCAATCTATTATGTCTAGTACACATGACGGAACAGAATAGCGACCGTATTGGCAATATACTAAAAAATGGTTCAGTGAAGCGTCATTTTTTTCATCCCAGCGGAAGGGAGGTTTGGACTGTTGTAGGAAAAGACAGTGAGTATTGGGCAGATCCTGATTTAGAATTTTGTTGCTGCAAGTATTTTTATTATGTAGCAATTACCAGAGGTACATTATGCTACCACCTAAGCAGCATCTTACGTGCACAGACCGAGGGTAAATATGTAAGTACTGGCTTTGATGACTCTGAATATAACGACTTCCTGTCGGCATTGATTGGCGATATCCTAAGCAGTTTGTTGGCTGTCTGAAGCGAATTGCTTCGTGCTGGTCTCACTTGTTTTATTTTTTTTCAATAGAGCTGTATGGCCACGTTCCTACTTCCCTCTCTCGCGTCCACGCCTACCTATCATGCTATAGAATTTTGGGCCATACTTTTCCTTAACTATGCCACCCCCCTTTTCTCCAATCTGTTTGTAAAACTCGATACCATATCTCTGCTTAACAGATTTGCCCCCTTTTTCACCTATGGTTTGATAAAATCCAATGCCGTATTCTGCCTTTACTGCATGTCCACCCTTTCTGCCGGCGATTCTTAAGCCTTCTTTATCTTGGGCTCTTACTTCTCCTCCTGCTTTTGCAATCCTTGTTCTTGTATCTGAGTCTGCAGCCTCAAGCCCTCTCCTGAGATGTGGTGCAATGCCCCCTTTTCTTGCTACCCTCAATCTCGTTTCTTCACTTGCTGATGCAAGTCCTTTTTTTCCAAGAACTTCTAGATCTGTTTCCATATAGATTGTATTAAACTATATCAAATAAAAGGGGACTAGAAGAAAACTAGCGAACCTTCATATTGTACGCACTAATGAAAGTTTACTCTCTTCTTTATGACCCATTCTGCAAAAAAGAATCTACTCATTGTCGGCTCTGGTGGGAGGGAACATGCTCTTGGATGGAAGCTCTATCAGAGTAACTTCGTCAATAATATCTATCACGCGAACGGTAATGGAGGAACAAGTGTGAATGTGAATATTAGCCCCCTGAAGATTGCTGAACTTGTATCATTTGCCAAGAAGAATAGATGCTTCACAATTATAGGTCCAGAGGAACCACTGGCTAATGGTATAGTAGATTCATTTATTCAGGAAGAACTTGCGATTTTTGGACCTACGAAATGCGCTTCCTTGTTAGAATCTAGCAAAATTTATGCAAAGCGATTTATGGAGACAAGTCAGATTCCAACTGCTGATTTTTCGATTTTCGACGAGCCAGAGAGGGCCAAGGATTATGTCGTGAAACAGAAGGGAAAGCTTGTTGTTAAAGCTAATGGATTAGCAGCAGGTAAGGGAGTGATAGTGTGCAACAATACTGAAGAAGCGATCACTGCTATAGATAGAATGATGATAAAGAAGGAATTTGGAGCCTCGGGAGATACCATAGTAATTGAAGAGAGATTATCGGGTCATGAAGCTTCATTCATCGCTATCTGTGATGGTAAGACTGTTATCCCTCTCGCATCTAGTAGCGACTACAAGAAGTTATATGATAACGACAAAGGCGAAAACACAGGAGGAATGGGTAGCTTTTCCCCTACGTCATTGATAGACAAGAAACTTCACAAGAAGATTATGGATCGGATCATGTTGCCTACTATAAGAGGTATGAAGAGGAGAGGTCGCTCTTTTAAAGGGTTTCTTTACGCAGGTCTAATGGTCGACCATAATACACTTGAACCCAAAGTTCTTGAATTCAACGTCAGAATGGGAGATCCTGAATGCCAACCCATAATGATGAGAATGAGGTCCGATCTTTTTGGGTACTTGCAAGCATCAGCTCAAGAGAGTCTTGATACCATGGAACCTATAAAATGGGAGAATCAGGTTTCGGTCTGTATCGTTATGGCTTCTAAGGGATATCCTCAGAAATATAAGAAATCCATGGTTATTAGAGGCCTTGATAATGATTTTGGAAGGAACGTAATGATCTTTCATGCTGGAACAGCACGTAACAGGAAAAATAGAATCATCACCAATGGAGGAAGGGTATTGGGAATCACGGCACTTGGTCCAAACATGAAGATTGCTAGAGATAATGCTTATTCTGCAGTTAAAAAAATATCTTGGGGAAAGAATCAGCAGCATTACAGGACTGACGTCGGGATTAATTCATTAAATTCCGGACGAAAGATCTAACACTCGTTGCTCGGTTACTATCATATTGATTTTTTCATCTGAAGAGGAAGTAGGGATCTCATCTTCGATTAATTGGAAATCAAATCCCAGTCCTATTGTAAAAATGCGATTCTTCTTGCCTGCGATGAATCTATCATAGTATCCCCGTCCATATCCTAGTCTGGATCCATTTTTGTCAAAGGCTATGGCTGGTACAATTACTAGGTCTAGGTCACTTGCTGGTATACATGAACTTCTGGGTTCCTTAATTCCCATCCTTCCCTCAATGAGTAAGCGCTCTTGAAAATACTTACCAGAAATTTTATGGAAGATTATTTCGTCATTATCGATCCTTGGCAGCGCGAGAGTTTTGTCATTTTCCAATTGAACTTTAATAATTTGTTGAGTATTAACTTCCGAGCCAATAGGGAAATATGCGCCTACCACATCCGCGTGTTTGAATTGATGGGAATGAATAACTTGCTCTTGAATGACTCTGCTCTTTTCAAAGATTTCAAGCTTAGATAAGGAATTGCGTTTATTTAGCATTGATATGCGAAGTAAGCTTTTCTTGGAGTGTGCACGGGGCAGCTTGATCATAAACTCCTTTCGGCAATATTTCACAAATCAGTGATATAATCGTGTCTGACGTGTCATATCCCTGATTATAGATGCAGAGGTTATTGTATTCTTTAACAGCATACAGACTGTCATTGGACCAACTCCGCCGGGAACAGGTGTGATCCACGACGCCTTTTCTTTTACCGAAGTAAAATCTACGTCTCCCGCTAGCTTTCCATTATATCTAGCTATACCTACGTCTATAACGATCGCATAGTCCTTAACTATATCCGACGTAATGCAAAAATGCTCGCGGTCCCCGACTGCCGTAATTATTATGTCTGCAGCCTTTAACTTTTCATTTATTCCCTTAGTCTTTGAATGACAAATAGTCACTGTAGCATTTTTCTCCAATAATAGAAAGGCAAGGGGCTTACCCACAAGATTACTACGATTAACTATTACAGCGTCCATACCTGCGACGTCCATTTGATAGTAATCCAGTAAAGCGATTATTCCTGAAGGCGTACATGGTTTCATGAAACTACTTCCAGTTAAGAGCATGCCCATGTTAAGTGAAGTCAGTCCGTCTACATCTTTAGTAGAAGAAATTGCGTTTGTGATAATAGATTCGTTCATCTGCGGGGGAAGAGGAAGTTGCACCAAGATTCCATGCACCCTATTATCGTGATTTAAGGACTGCACAAGTTCAAGAACTTCATTTTGGTTCGAACCAAAAGGCAACCTATGATCGAGAGTAAGAATTCCTACTTCTGCTGCTGCTTTCTGCTTGTTATTTACATAAATAGCAGAGCTTGTGTCATCGCCGACAAGGATAGTGGCTAAACATGGATGAATACCATCGTTTTTTAGCTCTTCGACTATTTTTTTTATTTGGGATCTTATATGAGCTGCTACTTCTGCTCCGTCAATTATCTGACCAGTCAACTAATCATCATATCAAGTAAGATATTTTTTTGCTTTACGAAATTAGATGTCAGTGTCTTGAGTTAGGATTGTATTAGTATATATCTGTTACAAATACATCGAGTAAAAACACAGAAAAAAGAAACAGACAAGCTGGTCAAAAATCTACTAAAAGCTTTCGTCCATTAAACCTAATTTTTCCTTCACAAAATAACCTAATGGCCTTAGGATAAAGTATGTGCTCTTGTTCCAAAATTCTTGCAGAAAGGCTCTCTTCAGTATCCGAGTCTAAGACACTGACTGCACGTTGCAACAAAATAGGTCCTGAATCCAATCCCTCTTCTACGAAATGAACGGTACAGCCGGACACTTTGACGCCATATTCTATTGCCTGCCTTTGCGCATGAAGGCCAGGGAAGGAAGGTAGAAGTGAAGGGTGAATATTAAAAATCCGCATCTTATATTTTCTCACAAATTCAGGACTAATAATCCTCATAAAACCTGCCAAGCAAATTAGGCAATCCTCGCTGGTAACAGAATATTGACTTAGCACGTCTTCAACATGACGATCATAATTCCATCCCTCTAAACCGGCGTCAGGTATGACCTTGGTTGGAATTCCAAATTCTTCTGATGCAGTGCGTAGACCTGCTGCAGTAAACTTATTTGATATTACTACCCTAGGGACAACATTTTTAATCTTTTCTGATGCTATGGCACCTAAAATGGCCTCCATATTACTGCCTCTCCCCGAAATTAAGATCGCAAGGTTTATCAATAGTAATCTAGATTAGCCGTTTCTATTCTTAAGTATATTCTACGTTTTTAGATCCAACTTTCGTAGTTATCAGATTGCGTATTAACGATTATCTGTGCTGACGATTAGCCTCTTCCGATATTCGTTTTTTGTGTTAATATTAAAATACGAGTCTTATCACAAAGTCTAGTTACGAAGGAATTGTCTGCAACCTCTATAACTTTTTCAGAATGTGGAATTACGGTATATAGTAATGGCAGGAAGATATTGCTTGATCCTAATAGAGGGATAGATTGCGACTTGGTTTTTGTCTCACACGCCCATACTGATCATCTAATTCGATCATGTAAAAAAATACTCTCGTCTAGGAAAACTAAAACGCTAACGTCAAGAGAGACTTCTATGATTGCCCACGCTAGAGGTTTCCGAATAGATGACGTAACGCAGGAATACGACGGCTTTCAGCTAGTTAATACAGGGCATATATTGGGTTCTAAAGGATTGTTGATAGGCGATGACCTCTATTACACAGGCGATATCTCGGTTAGAGAAAGAGCTTTCATGAAACCGGCCTTTATCCCTAAAGCCGATACTCTAATAATTGAATCGACGTTCGGTAGACCTGAGTATGTATTCCCAGATTTGAGAGAGGTTATTGACAGGACGAACAGGATTATTTCTGAAATGTACAGTCGTGGCGTACCAGTCATCTTACTAGGTTATCCGTTAGGAAAGGCTCAATTACTTACTGAACTCTTTTCGCATTGGGACCCTTTGTACGTTGACGATTCGATTTACAGAATGAACTGTTTATATAAAGATTTAGGCGTTAGTCTAAAGGAGTCCATGCAGGTGTCTTTGGCTGAGAAGACGGGGTTGTTAATGAGGCAGAAACCTTGGCTAATGATTTCGCCGTTAGGCCGTTCAAAAACCAGTTGGCTGTTAGATATAAAAGAAAAATTTGGAGCGATCACCATTGGGTTCAGTGGTTGGGCAGTAAACCATAGGTATCGATGCTTTATGGGTACAGATTATGCGATGCCTATAAGCGATCACTGTGACTTTCAGGAATTGATCGACGTGGTTAAATTATGCAATGCAAAAAAGATATACACCTTTCATGGATACTCATCGGACTTTGCTCAGTCTCTCAGGAAAATGGGCTTTGATGCTGAGCCTATACAACAAAAGAGAAAACGACAGGTTAAAAAAGACCGCTCGAGCAGATTCCCAGATTATTCTCTGGACGACTACATCAAGAAATGAGCACTATTTTCCTAACCCATCTCTAAAGTATGGAATAACCTTGTTGCCAAATAGTTCTATATTTTTGAAATAGCCTTCTCCCCAAAATCTGATGATGAAATGGTTCGTCCCAGCTTTTATAAAGCGTTCTAACATCTGTATCACATCGTCAGCCTTTCCTACACCTATTGCCGTTCGGGCGATACTATCTGGAATTTTTAAGGCCGCTTTCTTCATTTGTTCCATAAGTTCTGGTTTGTTCATAGCATACTCCGTGAAATATCGTCGAAAATCAAATTCAGTATCTTGTTGTATGTTGTGGACCTGAAGCAATTCAGGTTTATAAAGGCTAACCTTGACTGCATTTTTCATCTTATTCCATGCATCTTCTCCGTCATCCGTAAAATAGACGTCAACGTCGTTTGCAAACTCAAAATGAGATATATTCCTGCTTATTTTTTTAGCGTTTTCCGTTATTACGTTGACGTGGTGTCTAAATAATTCTGGAGTATATCCTATTGGGATCCAGCCATCTCCATATTTAGCACAGAGTTCAAGTGTTTTGGGTGCTCCGGCCGCAATAAATATTGGAGGCCTGGGACTCCTAATACTTTTGGCCTGAAGGCACGCATTATTCAATTTGTAATATTGGCCATTATAATTAACATGGTGGTCCGGATCTGATTCAAATAGACTTTCGATAACTTCCAGCTGTTCTTTGAACTTAGATACTGGTTTGTTAAATTCTATTCCAAAATCAACAACATTTTGTGCCTCTCCAGCTCCAATTCCTAAGATTGCTCTGCCGTTTGTAATCCTGTCTAGGGTAATAGCAGAAAGGGCAATAGATGATGGATGTCTTCTTATCGCATCAGTAACACAAGTCCCTAACTCTACATTGCGCGTTATTACTCCTATAGCGGCCAACATGAGCCATGCATCATTCACGACTGCATTTTTCCATTGGGGGACGTTGGAGTGATCCATCATCCAGATTGAATCGTAATTCATTCTGTCGGCTATCTGACATGCCGTCATGATCTGGTTTTCATCTAGACCCAACCTTGCTACATTCAGACC
>DATDLD010000150.1:0-10274 GCA_036519475.1 Candidatus Nitrosopolaris sp.
GCACCTCCAATTTTCATTGCTTCTTCAACTTTTGATAACGTTTTATCAATACCTATCTGATGTCTAGGATCCTTTTTGCCAATTTTCCAGTGATATTTAAGATTTCTTGATTGAATAAAATCTATGATCTTTTCTTTTTGTTCTAAGTTTAAATCGATATTATTTTCTCCTAATTCTATGATATCAAACCCAACTTTCGCAGCCTCAACAACAAAACTCTCAAAAGAGTTCTCCATAATAGCATATTCTGTAATAGTACTTCCCGTGGATACAAGAATATCTAAATCATGATAGAATTTTATTTTCTTTCCTAGTATACTATCAGGTACCAATAAAGGAAATACGCCATAAATCTTTACGACATCTATCATTGGAGAAATGATCTCAAAGTTGTCTTTATCTAACCCTTGCAACTTATCTATAATATAAGTTAGGCCTTCTTTTCGTGGTTTTTTAGAATCTATTCTTTCTTTAACTAAATCATCTAACATCGGACTTACATATATGTAGAGGATGTATATATTGGAGTTACGAAAAATTATGGACAACCTCGCAATACATATATCATGACAGGCGCAAACCTAGAATGATAAGGGCCTGAACCAAAGTCAGAGGTTTGCGGTACTGGTTGAGTAATATTTGAAATAGTGTTAAACGTATCTGTAGTGCTCCAGTTCAGTATTGCTATTACTTGTCTTTAGATTATTTCAGGAGAGTGATTCTTTGAGATGTGGTAAATAGTTCTGATGATTTGGATTTGCTTTATCCCACTTATTCCTGACAAAGTTCTTTACCCGTGATACTTCATCCTTCCTATTGAGTTTCCTAATCCTTCAAAGTTATGTCAAGACGACACGTCTAAACCCTAGATGTAATAGTTGCGTCACTGCTGCCGTCTTACTTGTGCATCTTAACTATCTGGAAAACTGCAAAATGTTTTTGCGTTTTGGATATTGATTTATCCCCTCTGCTTGTGCTCACTTAGCATTCTCATTAGACTCCCATATTGCGAAACTATTGTTTTCTGTATCGATGCAAAGTGCAAAATAACCCATTCCTGGTACTGCATGTTTAGGAGCAACTACTTTACCTCCCAGCTCCTTCACTTTAGATGAGTATTCATCTATCGACTCTACGCCGATGTAATTAGTTACTTGATGTTCAGGCATTTGTCTTTTCATCATCCCGCCACCTAATGCTTTGTTTCCTTTATCATCTGTTGTTATAACCATCCAATATTCAATTGACTGACCTGTTACTGGGGATGTAAGCTGACTACTATTATCTTCTGTACCAGGCCATTTTTCTATTTTCCATCCAAAGAGATCATTATAAAATTTCTTTGCCCTTCCAATATCATTTGCAGGTATTTCAAAATGAACAATTGTTGGCATATTATCTAGACCCTGATTCGACTGAACTCCCCCATGATGAATCCGGTTCCCGCAGTGACCAGATCCAATGACTGTTGGAAAAGTCTACCCATACTTTCATCATTTTGCATATTTGCAGAGACTTCATCTCGGTGCTTACGATCTCTGTAGAATATTAGCTCCATCCAAACCTCATCGTCTTGGTTGGCCGAGACAGTTTTGGTTATGTTGGTGATGCCGTCCATGGGTGCCTCAGTATTGTTTAGCTGGAAAATTAAATGTGGAGCCCCGTATTTCCTCATTATTTCAGCGAATTGTTTATTGGGCTGTACCATCGCGTCGTGGTTCTTTTTTGGTACTCGGTAGACGAAGTGGTCTACTTCACTTCCAATCCCTTGCTCTATTTCTGTCAAGTTGGATTTACTCATGAGCAAAGGTATAGCTTAAATAGTTAATAAGTATGCAAGGGATCAAAAGTATAGTTGTTGCGATATGGTTATTATAATGATACTATAGAATAATCCAATCATTTAGTTGTGAAACAAGTATAATTCTCTGTGTATTCCTAGACACTACTTAGAATAGTTCGAGTTTAATTTCACCATTCATTCTCTTCATTTTGTTATTATTATGGTCGCCTTGCCAACTAATGTGTCGGATATTACGCGTTCTTGGATTTGAAACTGTAAAGAACTCATTCTTTGTCAGTCAAATAGCACTTATCTTTGTAGCTCTTTGGTAAAACCATATGCTAGTTAAAATGGTCTCTTTTCCTTCACAAAAACTCTGACTGTCTTTTGGAATTTTCCTAACGCTCACACTCTCACTTACGGAAACATTCCCATAAAGGTCTATTTTGTGATTGGTATAGCCTTTCAACCCAATCAACATACTCACAATATCCCTAGCCAATTAGATATCTTCTTTGTTCAACGCCTTCTTTCGTTCTCGTTCTAGTAGAGGTCTCATTCTATTGCTTCCTCTCTGGTAAGCACATCTTCTTTAAATCTCTCCGATAGAAAAATTCAAGTGGACTATCATAAATCTGTTTGTAGTAAATAGAAATTGTACAAACAAATAGCAGGCGAATACGATAACCCAAGAGCGCCTATTGCTAAATAGTTATATATGTATGCAATGTATGCTGTGCACAGAAGCAAGCGAGTCAACTTACTTCTGTGCACAATGTGCATTGCATACACTAGTTGAGACTTTCAGGGTCTGAAGATGAAGACTTCATCGAAAGGGATAGACTTGAATTATAAGATGCCAAAACAAGCAATGAGGTAGTGTAAAAGGCTTTTCATGTTTCAAAAAGATAGTTCTTACTAGATCTTTTTTGAATCTTGTACATTGAAGAAATATTTCTACTAGTCTACAAACTCATAGCTCCAAAGCGAGTATACATTCAGCATTGGCTATATTGTCTAAAGAAAATGAAGACGGTAGACTATATAACAAAAACTAGAGGATTAAAGTCATATCTACGAAGATTTCGGTAGACCAATTGGAATCGTTTATTTTACTTGCAGAGTGCATGTACAAAAATGGGCTTATTGAAAAACCCACTCCATCTTCAATCCTGCGAAATAGTATACTAGATTTACTCAACAATCATCATGACGATATTGAAAATTACCGTACTCTATAAAAAAACTGGTTATGGGGAATAATAATACTCACCAATTAATAACGAGAAATTCAGGATATATACAAAATCAAGTTAAAGATCCGCCATCAGCAGAGATCTTTATTTTCTAACACAACAATCTAAAGAGAACATTCGTAAATACATTGACGAGTGGCTTCCTGCAGAGTATGAAAAACGTTAGGTCGGTCTTACTCCAATCTTAAAGGAAGCATGGATAACAGCAGCAAAGACTGAGGATAAGGGAGAGAAGCTACAAGCCTGCAGATTCTCTTGGAAAGTCTAGAAGCTGAGGCGGTCAAACTCCCCTATGATGAATCTGGCTCCCGAGGGCAACAAATCTGCAGACTGTTTGTAAGATCGTTCACATCTTTCATCCTTTTGCATCTTTGACATTACTTCATTCATGTGCTGGCGATCTCTGAAGTACAGTAACTCCATCCAAACTTCCTCGTCCTGATCCGCTGAGACGATATTGGCTACATTAGTGAAGCCTTCCATTGGCACGTCTGTATTGCTAAGCTGGAAAACGTCATGCCGTAAACCACCGTTCTCCCTAAAAATGTCATTAGCTTCCTTGCATAGATGTAACATGGCGTCATGATTCTTTTTCGGCACTCGATATACGACGTGTTGGACCAGACTTCCAGTCTCTCTCTGCATTTCTCCAGTATCTGACTTGTTCATGGCCATAACTAGATAAGTTACAGCTTATAAGTATACAAGGGATCAAAAGTATAGTCAGTTCAAAACATGATACAAGATTTCAGGCGAGATGGCATTACAATTTGAGGATTAAGTATCAACCAAGCCTAGAAAACAAACTTAAGAATGTTCTCAATACAATTGCATTTACACGTTCTCATTTAAGCGCAGGGCTACAACCTGCCTATGTTATTAGTAGAGTAACGTGGACTCATGTAGAGTAGAATAAAAGTGACAGTTTCAATCAGCTATCATCATTGTGGGACTGTTATTCTGATAGGACGTACGAGCCAAGTATTTTTCCCGACCGAAGAAAATGGGTATGACATGTCCGTAATGCCCTACTCTGAATATTCAAGATATGGTGCCAATATTCAAAGCAAGGTAGAATTGTTCATGACGAGTTCAGGTTACTTCCTAAAATGTAAGATTTTATACCTAAACCAATTTCATTAGGTGAATCGGTTAAGATAATAAATTTACAGCTCAAATAAACGCTAACGAGCCTTGATCTTTCTGTATATCCACCAACCAACACCAACAATTATAGCTAGAATAATTATACCAATAAAAATAGGTGCAAGTCTCTTTTTGAAATAATAAAACAGGTGCAAGTCTCTTTTTGAAATAATAAAACAGTAAAACTTAGTATTTCAGGTTTCCCATAAAAAAGATCAAGGAGTTATCATTACATCCCCTTAACCCGTGTCTTGCGGATGATCGTAACAATATTATAGGTTGCTATCCTATTGAAGAGATGCAATATTGGTTTCTGAGCTTAAATCCTCGAGGCGTATGGTACTCCTAAATAAGTGATAATATACAACAGATAAGTGATTTATGCCAACGTCATGCTTATTAGACAAAGGTTCTATAAAAAAAATACAAGGCTACGTTAGACGAAAATCACTAGCGAGCCTATTATTGTAATAAGCATGTATTTCCAGAAATCTTTGCTCATACTAAACCATCATGTTTAAAAAAAGTTGTATTTACCCCGGTTCAATTTCTAGTCAACGCAGGAACTTCTCATTGCCTTGTGTTTATTTAGTCAGAGGACCTGCTATGGTGAGCATACTAGGAACTTGTCATGTACTAGGGAAAGATATTACTAATGATAAAGTTTCTGTAGAAGTAGGCAAGATTCTACCGTTTGATATTAATTCCCCTTGTAAAATCCATGTCGATTCAAGCAAAGGGGGAAGAGCCTGGCTATCAGATCCTTCTAATGCAGGTACAACGATATGGCAAGAGATAATTCAAAGAATTTTTATTGAAAAGCCAAGAACAATATTGATTATAGGTGAGAGTGACACAGGTAAATCAACTCTCGCAACATATATTATAAATTTAGCTCTGAAGAGCGCTTATACGCCTGCTATAGTAGATGGTGATGTTGGTCAAGGAGATCTAGCACCGCCTAATGCGATAGGAGCGGCTGTAGTAAGGGATCAAATTACAGACCTACGCGAGATAAATACTCACTTCTTTGAATTTGTAGGGAACATCAATCCTTTAGGATTTGAAGATGTTATCATCAAAGCCATCAAAAACGCTGTGAAAGAAATTTCTTCTCACTGCAATCTTTGTATAATTAATACCGATGGCTACATTCTGAACAAGGGTATTGACTACAAGGTAAGATTGGCTAATGAATTACGGGCCGACGTAGTGATACATCTTGGAGAAGCCTCTATATTTGAAAACTTCAAAACGAAATTCGCTTCATCTGCTATTTTACATGGACAGTCCCCTTGCAAAACTATAAAATCTAAAATTGAACGTAGAAAGAGAAGGCTAAGTCAATTTCTTAGATATATAAGCGAAGACGATGAAATCAAAATCATTACGAAAGAGTTAAAAAATACCAAATTTGTATACAAAGGAATAGTATATTCTAAAACATGTAAAGACCATTATAGATCTTTAAAATTAGGTCACAGAAGGAGAATGAGGGTTAGGCCAAGGAAACTTCTATACATGTTTGTAGGATTAGGATACAGAGAAGAGATTATTGGATTTGGCATTATAACAAATGTTTCTTCACATAGAATAACTATTCAAACTCCAATTGATAACTTCAACAAAATTTACCTCAGTAGCTCTAAAATAGAGATAATAAGTTAGAATTTAGAATAAACAACCGTGACTACTGCTAACAACAAAAGGACAGATGAATAGGCAAAAACATTTGTGCAGGGATAGAGATTATATATCAAAACAATATGATTACACATCAATAGCCTCCCCGTTTGCAATAGTCGGATCATTACTTTCCTTTTCAGGATTATGCTATCGCAATTCGTCTGGTCTACCAATCTCTCAAGCTTTTCCATAGAGTATCACTCTCAATATTGACTCTAATGGTAGACTACGGTTAAAACTCAGTTTCAATACATGTTGTTTTAAAAGTTGTTTCTTAACATAGGAAAAGTAGCAAGGTGAATTATCAGACATCAAAAATCATTCTATACGCCCATTGTTAAGTACGGAACTCAGACAGGCGAACTGTTTGGAGGTCCATCAACTGGCAAACGCATGACTATCTCTGGTTTTGACCTATTTCGTATTTCAAAAGGCAAAATTGTAGATATGTGGCAACTGTACACCGATGACAGCTGGCTGAAATAGTCAAGATGTATTGGATTACATGAATTAATGACGAAGTAGAAGGTGTTGTTAGTGTTCTTATAATGACCGTCTATAGATGGTTTGGGAATTGTTCCTTATCTATTGATAGAAGAGGATGAGGACAATTATTTGACTAATAGATATTTGCTTTATTTCAGAACTACCAAAGCACTAGACCTATCTGATGAACGCTGGCTAGGAAATGAAGAATATAACATGAAGGAAATAAGATGCATAATTCTGACACATGTTCATCCTGGTCAAATCCAAGCTCTAAGCAACTTTTATGGGTCATATAGAATAAAGATCCTATAGGTTTGAGAATAGAAGCATTCTCACGTTTTAGGCGAGCACGCCAATATTCGCATAATAGTTAGCCATCCTGTTGTGGCACCCTCGTCATATGTTGGTCTGTTGTTTTAAACGATTCTATGAAAACCAAAAATGCATTATGGCATTTGAGACATATGTGTGTCTTCTCATGCTCTAGCCAGACCATATTTTCGTGTTCTACATAGTTATTGCAGCAAGTGCACTTCATTTTTTAGATATTCTCGACTATGAACTAAGAATAATTGCAATCTAGATAAGCATTACAGGAAAAAATAACGACTTTAATACCAAAAAAGGAAAAAATCAGCAGAAGTACCAGGAGAAGTTTTCAGCCTTAGATCAGATAGTATTATTTTAAATTGAATTGTGAACAGAAAGATAGTGGAACTTAGAGCAGTTCGTAATGATCTTAGATTATGCTGCAACTTGGAATTGGAGAAGACGAATGCCTAATCAGCAACTATGAAATCAACAACCAGTAGATTATTAGTCGTTATAGGTGGTTTTGTACTGCTGGTAAAATGTCTGCTTTAGAATCTCAGCTAAATTACTAACTTCTTGTATATCATTAAGTTCATTATACACCTTTGGGCTGACACCTAACGATTGCAGCTCAGTTAGCCACCACCCATGTTTTTCTGGATGTTCATTTTTGATAGCCATTCAGGTAGCCGCCTGTATATTACATACAATATAACTCTGTAAGAGAATCTTCTGGATCATAGATACAGGGATTGATTACACGTTTCTAAATGCATACCCATTCTATCACCGGTAGAGATAGGTTAGCTTAGCTTACAACTATTAATAGTATTTTTTATCACGTATTAATAAAGCATAAGACAGGTTACTCGTATAATAAAACAGGAAAAAAAATACGGTATTGCCATACGTAATTTATTAATATCCTGAACCTGATAAAGACGTGTAAGTATTAAGGAAACAAACAAGCAAAATGATAATCAAAAGCCAAAGAGTTAAGAAGGCAGTTTTAACCGCTTTGGCTGATGAAGAGATGGTTAAAATTTTAGATTCTGCAAGAGATCAAGCAAAATCTGTTAGAGATATTATAACTGAAAAGAATATCCCCTATACAAATGCATATAGAAAAACCAAATGGTTAGTTGCTGAAAAACTACTTGTAATCGATAAAATCATAATTACACAGGAAGGAAAGAAATTTAGCTTATTTCGAAGCGTATTATCTTCAATCAACGTAAAATATGAAAGTAATGAAATACTTGTGGAAGCTGAACAGAATTTCAACCCCAAAATAAAGTTGATGGAAAGATTTTTCTCGTTAGAATAAAATATATTATCAAGAAATGAATATGAAATTTATTTTATTGCTCTATTGTTTGGCTCCTTCATCTCCTTCATCTATGTCATCGTCAATCATTTGCATCTCATATTTTTTTGAATTACGAAATCTAGTCCAAAATAGAACGGTTAAAAACACAGTTGCTACCACATGAATTTGCGATCCTAGTTCAGGAAAAGATGGAAATATATTAATATTTTCTATTATTCCGCCTACAAGATAGAGTACTATAAACAACATCATTTGTGATTGGAATGTTTTGATATTACTCCTAGATCTGAATACAAGAAAAGAAAATACGGATAATGAAATTATAAGAGTGATTAATGTCAATTCACCCACAAGCAGGAGAAAGATATTATTATTACCAACACTGCTTTCGATCATAATCATGGTGTAGCCTCTTTTTTTCTTGTCTTTGAAGTATTAACGATGAAATAGGTTATTGCAAACACAGCTAACAACGAAATTGAGAATGGTTCTAGTATGCCTTTCGATAATAGTTTAAGTCCAAGACTGCCAGCAACATGATAAAAACCTTGCATCAGAACAAAGCTGGCAATAATTATTGATAAAATCCTTAGACAACGATGATAATTATTATTGTTATTAGTGCTGCTGCTTGTTGATTTAAACACAAAATAAATTGGAATTATTGCAGCTATGAAATAAAGCAGAGCATCAGTCAAATGATAATATTGAGTTAGTATCAATTATTCACAGCTGCTCCTTCTAACTGAAAGATTATTGATAACGATGGTATACACTGTATATAAAAATAGATCGACGAATTTCACTTCTGAAATTCTGATTTGAAATTCACCGATGAAATTTGTCTTCCTGTTTATATGAAAAACAAAATAGATATCAAAGTAACGAATATGAATCAGAAAAAAACAACGTCAAAAAAGCAGACACGATTAATAGCTATGGCAATCATAGCTGCGTCAACAATAGCAATTATGATAGTTGGCATCACCAATATCCAAAGTCTACAGAAAGCAATAGCACAAGAAATCAACCCACTCGTAACAAGCACAACTATGAATAACAACACTCCATTGACAAACCCTATTAATGCAACAGTAAAGGCAGTTAGTCCAAACCAATCTACTAACAAGGAATTCTGGATAAATACTGTACATTTTGATGGAATGACAAACGTACGCGCTGCCACAAAATGTGATACTTGCAGCCAGAATATGCCGTTGCATCCAGCAGAGAGGTTTCCAAATGCAACTCTTCCTAGTGGCCGAGGATTCGTGTTAATATCACCAAATAAAGCAGGTGCCTGGGATTTCAGATCATTTGCATTTGCTCCATCACAGATAGTCGTTAACCAAGGCGATAGAGTAACCCTACATTTCATAGGCGTACAAGGCTTTCATCATGTCATAACTGTTGAAGGTGTTGAAACATTTCCACTTGAAAGAGCACAAATCCATACTGTATCGTTCGTAGCAAACAATCCAGGGACTATTGGCTACTACTGTCACATACATATACCAAACATGGTTGGTCAGATATTAGTACTGCAAAAGCTAAAATAATAATAGATATCCAACTGTGAAACATTGAAGTGAACACTCCTTTATTTATTGTTGAAATTACTGCGCTGTTGTTTAAGATGATACCTTAACAAAATAGAAAAGAATGCAAGATATCCAACAACAGAAAATAATTACAATCTGAATACTCTTTAATAACAGAGAAAACAAAGATACAACTAAAATAGTATAGGCTGCGATATATGGAGTATCAATAGATACCAATGAGAACAATCCTATGAGATTGGGGAGGAAATATTGAAATGTTTCTGTAGTAAGAAATAAGGTATATTATGACACACATACTACGACTCACTCATCATTGCAACAGCATTTCTAGAATAATATGCATGTGACAGAATAAATCCACCAATCAATCATTCAACCATAGACACTTGTTATTTAGCAAAATCTTTATCCCAAACGTTGGAGTTTATGTTATAATAATACTACATTGCAAAACTACATAGGTTGTTCTGGATGGAGTTATTCAGCTTGGCAAGGGCTGTTCTATCTGTCGAATACTGAAAATTCTCAATGGCTGAGCTACAATAGTAAGGTTTTCGATTTCGTGGAAATTGATTCTACTTTTTATAGGATGCCTAATCCTTTTGTAGTAAAGAATTGGTACAGGAAAACTCCAGACAACTTTAGATTTACTGTTAAATTTCCCAAGGTTATTAACTCATGACAAAAGGTTAAAAATGTTGAAAACG
>DATDLD010000151.1:0-5702 GCA_036519475.1 Candidatus Nitrosopolaris sp.
CAATACAGGACACACAAATCAGTTTCTACTTCTTTAAATGTCCTCATTAAAGAGAATAAGTACAGACTAATAGACCACAAGACCTTACAAACTCAATAACAGACGTATCTTACTATACAGGAATACTAAATTCATATCTTGGTTCCGGAAGATCTGTTTTAGGAGCTTCTGGGATCTGCTGTCCATGCGTTTGTCACTTTTCTGTTTTTGACTATCAGCTGAGCGGGGTGGTGCTTCATGATGCTGAACACTGATTTGTGATTTGTGAGGGATTGACAATGTTATGGCTGAACAGAAAAAGTGCTACCAGTAAGAACTCCATTATAGTCGTTTTTAATAGCTACTTCAATAGAAAGATGTAGTTTCTTGCACTACAACTTAGTCATATTTTTTGCATTAACTAAATTCTATTAATGATTCAACAATCCCGAGTAAATTAGAACTATATTCAGTTTTTTAATAAGTGGATGATTTTAATATAGTACATACAAATATAGTTCATATTAGGGACAACAATCGATCTAATTCTAATTTGGTAGAAGAAGTATGTCCTATTTGCTACAAATTTCTTCAATCAATCTATGACAAAAAGAAAATGAAATACGTAAGAAAGATTGTTGTTAACAATGAGACCAGTGATGGAGCCATAACCGCAAGCAAGAGCAAAAATTGCCTCAGCATATATCATAAGAAATTGACTGACAACTTCAAAAGCTCCTTATAGTTTTCGAACTGTTCCTAGATTACCAACCAATTCCTATTTTCCTAACAAATAATGAGGTGTTGCTTAATTGCTCATGGTAGTCCAAATGCAACTATAGTCTTTCAGATTATCTGCTTTAGGATATAACCATTTGATTTAACCCGTTAGTACAAAAGCCTTCCACTAAAGTTCTGATACAATGAAATACATATTTTATAACTTTTGATAATATTGAATTATAATATCACTTAATATGCGTTTATATATTGTAATTTATAGCTATATATTTACGTTCAGTTATAATTTTTATAGTAGTGTACCCATATTACTAGCTACGAACAAATGAGCATTATTCAGATGGCAACACAAACGATAGTGAGAGGAGTCCGATCAATGACAAATATTTCTACAAAGCAAAAAGAAAGAGATACTCACGACAATAAAAAAACAAAAGATTATCCAAAAACGCCTTCCGGTTTTCAGTGCTTTGTATGTGGGACAAGATTTGCTACTGACGAGGAAAGAATATACCATCTAGAAAAAGAACCTCATGGTAGTATGTACGATACTGGTTCACCTCAAGAAAGAGAGGACGCTAGACGAAGTAGAAAAATAAGTTGATTTCAACAAAAAATATTATATTTCAATTTTGATGCTATAAGATCCTGAAGAGTATTCAAAGGTCGATCTTAATATTTTGGCCAATCTCGAAAACATCGATTATTGCCTTATAAGATGTGCGGCGCGTAATCATAAATAGGTCTAGGTCATACAGTAATTCCTGACTCAGTTGATAAAAGTTTTTTAGTGAATATATAATTAATAATGATAATCATAACTGAAATGTTAAATAAAATGTATAGTAGGTCTTTGCGTCAAGACCATGTCCGAAAAGATAATTGCATAAATATTGTTTTTTGTAACAAGTTTAATTCTTGTTATTATTCTCATTATTATTATTCTATTGGAAAATAAAGACTTGGGGTTATTATACTGTAAAGACATTTGTCATCGATATAAGGCTCACAAATTGCCCTATGAAGGAAATTATTATAGTAGAGGGATCAAAAGGTGTATTGAATGCGAAATATTCTTACAGTGGAATGGAAGTAGATGTCCTTGTTGTTGTCGCGTTCTCAGAATAAAACCACACAACAGTAAATCGAAAGGTAAGTTATTGCTTAAACAAACGTAGAAGTAATTGCATACAAGTTTTAACCCTGTAAAGTGCTTATCCTCATTCTGGCAAGTGACTAACAATCCAGAGCTAACCGTACATTATTCCGTCTCTGACTCGAGTCTGTTGTTGTCCTTCTTGCTGCTGTTGTTGTTCACGAACCGATCTGACTATTTCTTCCATCCTTCGTTTTAGATTTGTTCCTTGTTTTCTTAGTTGTTGAGTATCTATTTTCAAAATTTCATTATTTGTGGTTTTACCAAGTAATTCTACTAGAATTGCAGCTCCTTCCGGATCGGGTATTCCACTAGTCGCAAATACAAGAAAAGCTTTACAAGTAATTCCATTTGATAGGCATGAAGATAAGAGACCTCCGGATATTCCTCCTATAAAAGCAGTATTTGGATAAAAAGCATTTGTATCTGCTGCATCTTTGTTCTGATCTGCTACCTTGATATTATTATCATAGTGGAGAAGATTGGCTGCATCTGCTGCTTCGCCATCGCTTGATAATATCATAGGAGTTCTTTTTGAATCAGGTATTCCTTCAACAGGAATGCCTTCCAATACGATGACTTCTTTGACTTTATTATTCAATGCCCATTTCATGACTGTATCTAAAACAGAATACATTCCTTGAATCATTATGGGGGCCTCACATACTATCACACAAACGTTTCCATCTTTATTCGCATACAAGCGAAATGGATGTCTTAGCTTTCCTCCAACATAAATTACCCCAGGTACTATGAACTCTGATTCTACACATGCAATTTGATGCATGTGCAGTTTATTGATAATGTAACTGGTGCTTATAGATCCTACCAAACCTGGACCTGGAAATCCGGCTATGAGAATTGGAGCATTAAGTTTTGTCTTATTTTGTATAATTATGCTATTCAGCGGTTTGATTCTGGTTTTGTCCTCTGTAGAAGTAGTAGGGTTCTTATAATTATAAGCATTCATTACTTCTCCCTATGTCTTCCCCTAATTTGTAGATGACTAAAATATCATTGTTTCTTTGAAAATGGGATCTTTATTACCTTTTTACATAAACTGTATAAACGTAAATCTTATAACCCTTGACCTAGTTTAGAACAGAACGAAGGGTTATGATAATGCTAACTGCTCATTTAAAGAAATACGGTATGAAACGTTGCCCAATTGATAATAGTATCAAGATGATTGGGAGAAAATTCACTTTGCACATCCTCCGAAATATGATTCTGCTAAAACAGAGACGGTTTAGTCAATTTCTTGGCTCTATTGAAGGGATTAGTACAAAGACACTTTCCATTCGATTAAATGAGATGGAAAAAGAGGGTCTGATAACCAGAGTAGTAATTTCTACGAAACCGGTACAGATAGACCTGTGAAGTATGAACCTGCGATAATATTCAAAGATGGAAAACCACGAGACTAGACGTTTTCGGAAGAAATGTGCGATTGTCTTCTGTATATGACTATTAGGTTTTTTGGATAATAGATACATACGTTAATATAAATAAATTAAAGTTGCAATCAGGTAGCATTATTACCATTTGGTAACTGCCTAGTTTAATAATAAATGAATTGAGATGTATTATATCAATATGAATACTAACAGCAGCAATAGTAGTCTGTTGAACCGCGCCGTCGATGCACATGGAGGGTTGGAACGCTGGCGTGAAGTACGATACCTTGACGTGCGGTTGTCAGTCTCAGGTGGATTGTTTCAGATCAAGGGTCATCCGGAAGGCTTACACGACGTCTTCATGCGGATCCAGACGCAGCGGCTTGCCGTCACCATTGTTCCATTCGGGCGTCCCGATTGTCGCGGCCACTTCACCCCCCACCCGCGTGTGGATCGAAGACCGTGAGTGTCGTGTCGTCGAGGAACGTGCCGACCCCCGTGCGTCGTTCGCCGGACATGTCTTCGAGACACCCTAGGATCGGCTGCAGCTGCTTTACTTCATGGGCTACGCCAATTGGAATTACTTCACCGCGCCATTTTTGCTCACACAGTCTGGTGTCAACGTCCGCGAGATTGGACCACATGAAGAACACGGCGAGACCTGGCAACGGCTGCAGGTGCAATTTCCCTCAACCGTCCCGACTCATAGTGCAGAACAGACCTTCTATTTCAATGAGAAAGGTCTTCTTCAGCGACTCGACTACGTCGCCGAGATCGCTGGCGCAGTCGGGGCGCACTACTGTTTCGACCACGCATCGTTGTCGGGGCTGGTATTTCCGACGCTGCGCCGCGTAGTTGGGCTCACGCCGACCGGCCCGCTCATCTCGGGTCCGACAGCCGTCCTGCTGCTGATTTCCGATATCGTGGTGTCGACAAACTTATGACTGAAGTCGAAACTCGAGATATTCCGCGGAACTGGGACGTGTTCGTGACGGCTGGCATGTGTATTATAAAACCTCCACAGAGTTTTCACCCACTTCACGAAGTGCAGCAGCGATATGCGTACCTATTAATTTAGTAGCACGCATCAGCTTCTCATGAGGTAATGAGGCTGGATTCATCATAAAAGTGATCCGGGAGATGCCGCCTAGCGCTTTGCTGTGCCGGATGATCTTCTCAGTTACCTCATCAGGATCGCCTACAAGCAGTGCACCTTGCGGACCTCGCTGTGCATCAAAAGCCCCACGCGTCATCTTAGGCCATCCACGCTCCTTTCCAATCTCAGTCATGGTATGTGCATAGCCTGGAAAGAAGTCATCAACTGCCTCTTGAGTGCTTTCTGCAACATAGCCTAGTGAATGTACGCCTACTTTCAATTGATCAGGTGAATAGCCGGCTCGCCTTCCAGCCTGCCTATAAAGATCAATGAGCGGCCGGAACCTATGCGTTTCGCCGCCTATAATCGCGACCATCAATGGGAGTCCAAGCAAACCAGCACGGACAAATGATTCTGGAGTTCCACCAACGCCTATCCATATTGGCAAGAGATTTTGTAAAGGCCTTGGATATACTCCCTGACCATTCAAAGTAGGCCGATATTTGCCAGACCAATAAACGTGCTCATTGTCACGAATCTTCAGTAGCAGATTGAGCTTCTCTTCGAAAAGCGAGTCATAGTCTTCCAATCTAAAACCGAATAAAGGAAACGCTTCGATGGATGAGCCACGGCCCACAACCATTTCAACCCGACCTTGCGAAAGAAGATCCAATGTTGCGAATTCTTGAAATACCCTTATCGGGTCGGCTGCACTGAGTACTGTTACTGCACTGGTAAGACGTATACGTTTTGTTCGCGCAGCCGCAGCAGCTAGAATGACAGCAGGAGCCGAATCGAGGAATTCCCTACGGTGATGTTCGCCGATTCCAAACACATCCAATCCAATTTTATCAGCATATTCAATTTGTTCAACTAACCTTCGCAAACGCTCAGATGGGCTGACTGACATGCCAGCGTCATCAAATGCTGCGAAGCTATCAATTCCTACTTGCATCTAATATCATTAGGTAATTGATTATTTAAGTACAGTAGTAATTTACCACTTAGTAGGTAATCTAGACACTACTAGTCGAGGAGCTAATCTCTGATATGCATTCAATGAGAGCAGAAAAATTCCTTCAGTATCAAAAGGGAAGAAAGATAGTATGGAATTGAAGGAATTGATATTGTCTACTCAAGCGAAGTATGCACTACAATACAACCATAGACACTATACACACGTTTAGTACGAAGATACTAAATTTGTTTAGGCTGTAAGTGCAGATGGTATTCTTTGCCTTTGTTCCAATTCGAATGGCAATCTATATACATTGACCGCCATAATATGCAATTTGATTGCTTAGTTGAGTTTAGAAGAAGATGTCGTAAACCT
>DATDLD010000152.1:0-14124 GCA_036519475.1 Candidatus Nitrosopolaris sp.
TCTAGGCAAAACGGTCTCTGTTATTTCTGTGAAGAGAAAATTGTCGACACAGATATCCTAGTTAGTACAGGCATTCCTAGAAGTTACTATCACATACAATGTGCCAAAAGACTGCACATAATTTAATAGCACGGGTAATAATCTTCCTTCGCATGAGATCATTATACTAAGCATAAATTGTCAATTCTATTCTGCTTATTGACAAGTAACTAGAAAACTAACTCTGTAATAGAACTACAAAATAGGAAAAATGTGGCAACTTGTGCAAATAAAGTATTTCACTTAAGAATTTGAATTTTAGGCTGGAGCAAGAACTACGTCAGAACTGGTCAAATCCGTCAAAGCTTGATCCAGCATCACTAATCAGCTCCACTAGTGCAGTCTGTGGGGTTATTATTAGCGTTATCTGTAGATTGCACTTCTCCTCCGCCTGTCGCAGTATCAGCATTGTTACCTATCATTGCACTTTCTAATGGGCTCATTCCCATCCCCATGAAAGACATCATAGATGTAAAAAAAAGATCAATATCATTGGTTTCGCCAAGAGATGATTTTACTGCGATACTTCATACTGACTAGTATAACTCCAAGTAATGTTACTGTAAATACTAAAGGAGTGACTACACCAAACTCTGGCATTATATAAGTGCCTGATATTTCAATCGCGTCAGAACCTCCTTCGAAGTAGATTAATAAAGTTCTCGTTTGGGCGTTCTTCTTTATTTCATCAGCAGCCGTGTATTGACCATTAACAAATACAACATAATCATCATCAATATTGCCTTGTTTTTTAGAGTCGATCAAAGACCGTGGAAGCTCGATTATTAGTCTTCCATTTGACGTTGATGAAATATCAAGGAGTAACGTTGTATTATCTTTCTCTACCGATATACCTTTGACACTACCACCTGTAATCTGATATTTGATTGGATGCATCTTTCCTCGATAGTTGAGCATAAATGTGCTATTGCCTTTTTCTTTGAATCCTGTAGACACGTTATCATTATTAGTTATTGTAGCCGGTTCAATTGTGATTGTTGATTTAACAGTACGAGGTAAAGAATTAATTGTTGATGTAGTATTAGCCCCAATGGCATAGGTATCTGCTTTATTGCTTTGAGTTTTTAATAATGCAGTACTCCTGTTTGCTTCAGGGGCAGTCATGTTATCTTTATCAATTGTGGCTCTTGATGTGATATAATTAGGGTTCGAGGCCGGCTCTATGGAAACGCTTTCCTTTAATTGTCTCTTGTCGTAGAGATTACTTTTGGAGGATTGGAAAGGTGTTTTAGACATAACAGTATTGTTATTTGGATTTGGCATAACAAATAAGAATGGATCAGCATGATTGTTTTTTGTTTCTTGTGAGAATTTCTGAGTATGAGTTTCTTTCTCTATTTCCGTTACTCTATTTGAGTTTTGTATATTATCTGTAGCATATGTCGATGACGGCTGTGGTGAGCTATCAACTCCAATAATATTAACTGAATGATACTTGGTCAAAACTATTGAGCCAAAATTACAAGAGAGCACAGCAAATAGTTGATTCGCTCCTTTAGTTATGAGATGAGAGTCTCTACTATCTGTAAACATCCATGTCGAATAGTCATCTGGCAACTTGGGACCAGCTGCCAAGGCTCGTTGGTATGGTTCTTTCCTATCCGATCCTATAGAGACTGTACAATTGGTTGTTTGATTATCTGTTGAGGTTCCAAAGATTGTTAAAGGGCTACCTGCTGTAACTCGTAGACTTGATGGAGGATATGTTATCTTTACACCCATGCTAGATGGTACTTCCTTACCTTGAATAGTATTCGAAGCGGGAGAAGAAAAGGAAAATGCAGGATCAAAATATGAATATACTATAGTAGAGGATAGTATCACTCCAAACATGAGCATTAGCATTAGTGCCGATGGTTCAATTCTTAACTGAGCATATCTCTTCACAATAATAATGTAATGGAATTCTAGTATACTAAATTACTAGAGAAAAAAAACATTGATTATTTACTTCTAATATATTATATAATAACAGTTTATATGATATCGCGAAGATAATATAACTAGCGATGAGTATAACATTCCTGACACACCCATAATAAGGATGACTGCAATCTCGGAATTTTTACAAACAGATAGACCTATAGTAACATAGTTTGTATCATGCGCACCAGATTTATGAATAATTAAGACAACATATTATGCCTCATCTTTTTGATTATATTTTCCTTGTCCTCATCTCAAGTTTACTAGGCTTTTGGTTTTTAGGATAAATTCTCGCTTTAAATGAATTCCTATAATTGTTCTCAGCTGCATCGAATTATATATGCCTACGGAACACACTATAAACTAGAGATATTAGCGCCAATGCATGTATGAATTAACAACAATAAATAAGTCATCATTATTTGCCTTTCATCGGAAATTCAAGGTTCAGACTGGCTGAAATCTCCGGAAAAAAGAAGTCAGTGGAGAGAGCAGTAGTATATAGTAGATAGATGCTAGAATTTATCATCATCAAATAATATCTCAACCAAAGATACTATAATAGGGCTTATACTACCACCGTAGTCAGATTTATTTCTCGTTTAAGACTACACTATTGCTTATACTATGTT
Source organism: Candidatus Nitrosopolaris sp. (assembly GCA_036519475.1). Lineage (GTDB taxonomy): Archaea > Thermoproteota > Nitrososphaeria > Nitrososphaerales > Nitrososphaeraceae > DATDLD01. The sequence continues at coordinate 2,619 of DATDLD010000152.1, forward strand.
TACACATCAGTTTATACTGGCGAGTGATCTAGGTTTTTACAACTCATAGAATTCAGAGAAACTTTGTCTGTTGCGATGAAATGATGCATCCTGTCAGACTTCAAATATCTTTCAGACAGTATCCTTTACTTTGACCCAGAATGTGACAGCCGGATTGAGGCTATAAATAATATTTATAGATGACCTGATGGTCACTGAAAAGAATGGAGATGTAAGTACTAAAATCAAAAACGTTACAAACAGTGCCGCGACCAAAAGAATTAATAGATGAACATCACTGCTGATTTCCAGACCCATCTAATGTATAAAATATGTTATATGCATGCAATAAGATTGGATTTACCTACCCTATAACGTCTAAAAAACGCTCTTTAGAAGTGTCTCCGTTTATAATTTTTTCTTGAGATGTCCAAATACACCGGCTATATGATGACCATATCTCTTCCCATTCTAGACCGCAATTGCAGCAGGTAATTAGTTGATGTGAATGTATGTCGTCCCTCTCATGTCTTTGAATTGTTAGAGGCTTATCCGATCTACACCTTCGACATGCATTCGACATTATAATTTTGGTATCTAAGGTCAGGTTAGTAAGTTTTGTTGGAAAAATACCATAAAGTATGTACACTAATAATTCTTCAAACACATTGAAAATAAGTCTCTGCATCAATATTTATTAGTAAAAATGAAGCAAGAATGCCAATAGGAAAAGGGATGTTTTCTGTCCTTTTCCAATAAATAGGGAACAGCTATATCCATTTAGCACGGTGCGGCTTGGTGCAGCATCTTAAAGTCAGAAATATAAGTCCAATACATATCTAGCTTATTTTTCAGTCTACTGCTGCTACATCCTTGTTCTTCCTCTTATTATTGGATATTTTGATCCTCTAGATGATGTATCGTCCCCCTTTAAGGTTCTTGAAGGCTTTGCACTTATGCTTTTGTTTTATACGCCGGTAAGCGTTTCTGTAAAACGTCTCTCCCATTTGCTACATTGGTTGCAGGGGTAAAAAATGACTTTTATGAAATTATTGAAATCAGTTCTACGGTTACTTTCGTTACGTGAAGTACACTTTTGCCAAATTTGCATATTTTGAACAGGTTATTTCATTTCTTATAGCTCTAAAGTATTTTGTACACAATCATAAACCAATTTGACATAGCAAATTAGTAGGAACACCTATAGCAACCTATTAAATTAATGCTATGTATGTCAGTAGAAAATAATTTTCCTGTAGGCCAGGAAAAGATCAGGCCTGTAGATTCTGGAAAAGAAATCTCGACAACATATGACCTACTTTTTGATAATATTGTGGGCTATAACAACATCAAAAGACTGTTCAGTATGTCATTGTCATCGGAAAAGCCTGTTCACATATTATTGATCGGGCCACCTGCTTCTGCTAAGACTCTCTTTATGCTAGAATGTATAAGGCTACAGCGTTCTTATTTTACACTCGGGAGTCACAGTACAAAATCTGGAATGATAGATTATCTATTCGAGAAACGTCCTAGATATTTGATTATAGATGAAATTGAACATATGCCAATAAAAGACCAGACAGCTCTACTGAGTTTGATGGAAACAGGTATTATTGCAGAAACAAAATTTCAAAGGACTCGCAATACACAGATGAAAACATGGGTATTTGCAACTGGTAACAATGAGGAACATATGTTAACACCGTTATTATCCAGATTTGTCGTCCTACATTTTAAACAATATAAGTTTGAGAGCTTTCATGAAATAGCATTACATATGCTTGGTCATGAGGGAGTCTCTAAAGAAGTTGCTAGTGCGGTGGCTGATGGAGTATGGTATAAATTGAAATCTAAAGATATTAGAGATTGTATAAAAATTGGCCATCTCGCAAAGACTAAAGAGGATGTCAATTGGATTGTGGAAACACTTAGAAATTATAGGTAATCAAAAATCCCACTCTTTATCTCCATGTAGATGATATTAATAGGTGAAGCTGCCTAGAAGCTGTATTTTCCAAATGCACCTGTCCTAAACCTACATACAATACATGTTTATTTTTGTAGTACGTATTTCCTTTGTGAGCGCTCAGCGTAGGGTTCAGATTGAAGGATAATACAAATACTCGTGTACCAACAGTAATGAATCCGTCAAACGTCCATTCAAAGTTGCTATGTATGAACTGAGATTCCGGAGTATGAACGATTTATTTTTTGCCAAAGAAAGCAACTCATATTTGTGATCCTTTGAGTTCCTGCAAATTCAACTCTTTTTGAATCAATTTCTTATTGTCGGAACCGCGCCATCAGCTTCAAGCGGTAGTGAGTCCGATATCAATGATAATTATGACCTCAAACACCCTTATACGTTGTTTCATGAAATAATGGCATTGAGAATCTCGCTAAAAAAAGAGATAGCAAGTAAAATTCGAAAAGGCTAGATCATGACTGCACATACTTTACTCTTCCTCGTATTTTTATATCTATCAGTGCGATTAAATCTATTCAAATTGAGATGTTGGCAATATAAAGTGCTTTTTCTCGGTAATGATGCCTATTGCAAAATACGAGAACAACTAATTCCTAAGACAACAGATTCTCTCTCGTCGAACAACACAGATACAGAATAATGTTAAGTGTCAAATTTATATAATAGTGTTATTACAGTTATTACTAGTGATAAAAACTGTTCAGCTAGAACGAACTAGAGCTAATTTTCGTGGCTATGTAATTACACATGAACACGATTTCACTCCGATAAAACTCAGCGACACAAGAAATTACTGTATAAAGTGTTTAACATGTGACACGTTCTTCTGTGAAAGATGCGGCAAGATACTAGCTGACTGATAATATTATTTTAGTCTGGAATTGAGTTTGTTATCAATTAACTATATTTGTTTTCTCAATTACGTGACATAGATTTTACATATTGAACATCGAACGTTTAAACATTGCTGTCTCGTCAGCTAACTGAATTGTAAACTAGTACGTCTGATCTTCCTAGACATGTACTATATTATTAAAAACCTATCTGACAGATTTATTAGTAGTTACATAACCGGAAATACTAAGGATAATTTCTCCTTCTGAGCTAAAGCTTAACAGGAGCAGTCTCATAGATATTCTAGATCGATCCGCGTGTCAAATTAATTATTTTTATACAGTCAATTCATGCTGAAGTTCACCAGGCAAGAGGTAATTTCAGTTACATTAGAGTTTGTGAAAAAGCGTCTAGAGAAGGAGATAACGATATAGTTCTTGCTATATAACGAACGTAGACGAGAATATTACAATGCCATGTCAGATAAAGTTGGCTGCTAGCTATATCTGACAAAGCACGGAAAGGGTAAAGAAGAGAAAACGGAGGAATAAAAGAAAGTGAGATATGGTTCTCCTTCTGGAGTTACGAAAACATACCGTATAATACTTTATTATGAATCAGATCAAGGACCATTGCCATTAGACAAAGTGATACCAAAGATGGTAGATTCTAATGGAAGAGAGGACGTCTGGAATGTGGAAGCGGAACAACAAGTTCAAGCTGAAAATGGTGCTTTTGTTAATGCCGGATCGGAAACATATGACATATGCGATGATAACCCTGCCAAACCAATTAGTTTAAGAACTAACAATCCTTCAAGAGAAGTTACAACGTCACCCCAACCAAAATGGAAAGACAAGGAAGACGGCTATCAAAATACCTGTAGTAGTAATTGTGTCAATTCATCAAAACAAACCTCACTTTCCGACTTTGGGCTACTAATCTAATTTAGTCTAGTCTTGTAACTATCGCTGTTTTGAAAGATCTGCATGTTTCAATTCTCTTCCTTTGTCATCAGGCAGCTTTGTTTCAAACATCATTTGTTTAAACTTTGCGTATGGTTAACAGGATTATTCTTGTTATTGACCAATCTGATCGCCTGTATCAATTAATGCGAATATTTCTGTCATCCGTCACTAACAACTATAATCTATATTTTACTACATCCTACAGAACTGAGCAAAAAGATCATGTAATTGCATCAGTTAGATATATAGTCTAGGTGGCTTCATTTAAAGTGATTCTAGTAAGCCTATCCTCGAATCAAGATTACATCTTCTATGATATGTTATAAGTTGTTATCTTATTTTTTTCGAGTGACAGTAGCTTTCTGTGCAAACTGCATAGATAATAATATTTTAGATTCTTCTGTTTCCCTGCTTTCTTTCAACTTTGCCTTATATTTAAGGTTTCGAGGCTTGGTTCTTAATCTATATCCACAACAAGGACACCATAAACCATCCCATTTTATAAAAAGTTCGCACACCTGACATCGTTTTTGTCCAATAACATATCGACCACAACCAGCTGGTTTTTGTGCTTTATGTCTTATACATCTACCTTTACAAGTCATTTTTAATGTCCTCCCTTAGTTAGATATTGTATGATGTTGATATTATACTTTTCATAAGCAAAGTCATGAATTTCTAGAGAAGGGGATTCAGAATTTTTGGTTATTTTAACCTGACTTTGCATTTTCTAATAGCTCTGATAGAATAAGAAGATGGAAATAGATTTTCTAAATCATCTATGGCAAATTATTTGGAATTATGTTATAAATTATTTAAATATAAGGATTCTCTAAATCATTTTTAATGATGAAAGCTCTGGATTAGCAATAGGTCCAACGCTCTTAATGGATCATCCAGTTAAAGCAGCCCCAGGTGGTTCGTTAACTTGTGATACCAGCAAGCACACAAAAGATTATTGTGATGGATTTGTAGTAGGAAAAACTGATTGCAGAGATAAAAAACGCTTTGACACCTCAGGCCACACAAAGAATTGGAGTGACGGATACAAGGCTGGCTGGACTGGTGCCGGCTGCCATGTACCATAATAAATGACGGTTAAAGAGATTGCTATGAAATGAAATAGCTGTGCGATTAGGCCTCTGAATTGTCTCAGTAGTCAAAAACTATAGAAAATCTCCGGATCTTCTTTCTATTTTTTTTATTTATTGTATGTCTTTCGACGAAATAAAAAAACCTCATGTGTTGTGAGGACGCTTCTCAGATAACTTTTTATCTCTTCTTTTTGTCGCTCCCTTCTTTCTCAGCATAATTGGGTTTCGTTGATTCCTGAGATTGTCTTTGTCTATTGAAGGAAGAGTCTAAGACTTCTAAAGAAACAAACATACGCAATCCATAAAATCATTCTCAAAATTAGATTAAGCTTACGAAGGATCCTTGAGCTTCTTTACTTGGAATGCTTCCAAGATCCAAGATTATCCCTTGATAGCACAAGTCTATATTGTCATGATCAACAGCTATCTTCCTGTTGTTGCTGCTCTCTTCCTCTTGTTGCTGCTAGGCTTTTTGAAGGCAGATCTTCCCATTAAATAAAACAAGATTACAAACAAAATACAGATGAGACTATACCTTTCGATATCGCCGTTTATCCAACTATACATTTCTCATATCCTTCAAGACTTTTCTGAATCGAAATTCTAGCTTTATTATATAGAAAATCTTTTTTAGAGCTTTTGTGATATCATAGTCTGTGTCTTACCCAAAAGATATTTTCTCTAGAATGTATGCAGGATTAGGTAAAATTGATCATGGCTTACTTTATCCAAAGGAGGAGAGAGAGGAGGTAAACCTTGAAGAAGTAGATGAAACCTTACAGACTAATATTTTTAATACTATGCTAAATAGGAGATCTCAAAGGAAATTTGAAAATAAACCTGTTGAAACTTCAAAAGTTGAAATGATTTTTGCTGCTGCTGATACAGCTCCCACAGCTGGAGGCTTTCAAGGCTTTGAAATATATCATGTTAAAAATCCAGTGATCAAACTAAAGCTTGTTGATGCAGCTAACAAGCAGCCGTATGTTAATGCTCCTGTTGTTCTTGTATTCTGCATGAATCCTGATAGAGTAAAGATGAACTTTCCACCCAATATTCTTAAAAAATTCTCTTTACAAGATGCTACTCTCGCAGCAGCATATTCACAGCTTGCAGCACATGCACTAGGTTTAAGCTCTATATGGATAGGAATGTTAGATGAAGAAAAAGTAATGCATGCTATAGGAACTCCGCTGTTGCCATCATCTATCCTATCCATAGGATATCCACAAAAGATGCTTCAGCCTAAACCGAAAAGGAATCTAATAGAATTGATCCATGAAGTTTAATTGGCTTCAGGTACACATCTAGCTATATTATTTTTACAATACGTTCCAATCAAAGAAAGTAGATATAACGAATGTTCCTAAAGGAGGAGATTTATCTTCTACAAAATGATATTCAGGCATTAACAATAATTCTTGTGTTACTAATCTGCATTATATAATATCTTTAGCATTTTTACATTTATTCACTCAGCGTTTCTATTAGCATAATCTCTAGTCAATTGTCCTAACTAGAGTAGCGTAAACTATTATCTGGCGTGGCAACTGAATGGAAGATTCTTTAAATGAAGAACCACCAAGCTTACAGATAGCTTCGATCGTAAATCATCTATAACGCGCTGCAAAGGTATAAGGTTCATTACCCTCCAAGTCATGAAGGAATTGTATTCTTATCAGTGTACCATATACGACCAAATCACGCGCAAGAATCTCTAAACGTGTAGCCAATCTTTTATTGATTACTTTGCCATTGGTATTGAAGTCTTCATCCCCATTGACTGATACACCATATGGCATACTCCATCCATAACATTGCCGTACAGCCGTACGCATTTGGTCCATCACTGTTAAGCCCTTTTCATGGGATGCACAGAGATAGGCAAATGTTTTACCAGCGAACTCTTCCCAAAAATGATCCAAAAAATTCTTTATCACACCTGACATAGAGCCATGATAATCAGGTGAGGCCAGTACAAATGCATCGGCCCAATTGACTGCCTCTACTACTCGTTTCATTCCATTATGCCTAGTTAGGCCACGAGTGGGATCATATATCGGTAGTTTAGTCTGGCGCAAGTCTATCAGACGTGTCTTTGCACCGTATTTTTCTCTAGTGGCTTGTAGCACAATATTCAGTGCACGAATACTGTGTGAATTTTCACGCATACTACTACTGACTCCCAAGATCTTAATGACTGCTGGTTGCTGGTGGTTTAAATTTGAGTTAGTGGGTTTAGCTACTGGTAGCATTTTTTTCCCAGATATCAATAAATAATTAACTCTGTTGAATTCATAGCCTTAACGAATAGCTTACTTTCTTCTTCCCCTAGGTTTACTGCATCTCTTGTATCCATAGTATAATTGTTATGAATGAGTTGTTATTATTATTACTTTTCTGATTGATATCTATCTTGCGTCTATTACAAATAGCCACGCTTTTTGGTAGCTTTACTAAAGATATGTACTTTATAATCGCAGATCGTATACTCGGGTAAGTGGTTCTTCTTTAAGGATAATCATCAAACATACTACTTATGTAAGTAGTCAATTTGTTTCTTAATTGAATGACCCTTGCACGTTTATGCCCATCAAGATCAGTGAGCAACAATGTATCCAATCCCTCGACAAGATATTGAATATTTGTCAGTGTTAAAAGAGTGTTGTTTTCTATCTCCCTTTGTAGATGGCCGTGTTCTTCCTGTTTTTTACTGTCCATAAGTATATAGCATTGTTGGATAATGTTAAGCCTTTTGGTGTGCGAAACGCTGAGCATTAGGTGTAGACGTGATTTAGGTTTATTGGATCAGGCTTTTTTTATTCAGGAATTTAAGGTCTATTTTTATATATATTCTGCAGGAAAGGTTATAGTCGACGTAATAGTTAGTGGGCAGTCAGTCAGCAGTACGGTTATAGATGAAAGTCAATGAATACATCAATATAATATTTAACACTAGTAGTAATATCATAGTTTGCTGTTTCACCGTTTGCACTATTACATCTTATCTCTTTGTTTTCTCAATAGATTTTTGACCTTTCTTCTTTCTTCTAATTATGAAAATCAAGCCAATTATCACAAAGGGAGAAGCCAAAGAAGCAGCGAGAAGTAACGGTGAATAAGAAGAAGAGAAAAACAAATATTCAAGAAAGGAATGGAATACTATTATTGGAAAAGTGAACGTGATGTTTTGACCTGTATAAGGATCATCGATTATATCAACGTTCAGCTCATAAATGCCGGCTTTTGAGAACAAATAATTGTATGTATAATGACCGTAGGGTACTACTATAGGACTTGTTTTTTCTAATTCGACTCCGTGTTTTGCTATACGAATAAAGATAGGAAGATCCACTAGAGCGTCACCGTTAACACTGCCGATTTTTAATAAAATTTTAGTATTTTGATTAGTAATAGGAGCTTTGGGATCTGTCTTCAATTCCATGTCATAGTTGCCAATTCTTTGGGGTATAGAATCTCTAAGTACGTCAGCAGAAGCCTCTTGTATATGCACTAAGCTCATTAGTATAAGGCTCACAATAAGCGTAAAAGCAATCGCAATGCGCCTATGCATATTGATGAATCACAACCTGCTTTCTTCCTTCTTTAATATTTTAGTTTTATTTATATACGCTTCCAGCGTCTATGAGCGAGTGCCTAAGACACGAACAAACTAACACGAAGAATATTAATGTCATTTCATGATGGGAATAATACCTCTGACTGCCATTTTCTTAGTAAGCCTTTGTTAAAATCTTGCTTATTAACCAGCTAATCATTTTCTTATGCTGTGATAAGATCAATGCTATAACTAATGATTCACTTGGGAAACGTTCTCCGTTTGCATTGACTATAAGATCAGCATAGTTGCAATAGTTATTTAACATCTTTTTGAATAGTTCCTTATCTTTCTCTGAATGCAAATTGTTTGCAAAGCTCCTCCATGTCTGTACTTCTGCAGTAAAAGTGTCTTTGTTTAAAAATAGGTTCATCAAAATAATCTAATATTAAGACTTTTTCTATGCTTTTTAAAAATTGGAGCACCTAGAAGAGGGAGAGAGGGTTTGCATTAAATAGATAAAACAGAGGATCGTAGAACGAATAATATCCTTTGAACAGAATGCTCTCATATTTGTTATATGGAGAATGAGTAAATAAGAAACTAAAAGTTAAGGGTATGAAATAGAATGTGGAATTCTGTAAGTTGTAGGACTTTGGAATATGAGGACGTATGATAATACTATCAAATCAATATCGTCTATTCTTAAACAACTCTTCTTGATGGAATTCAGCGTCAATATTAATTCTGTGATCGTGAGCGGATGTCTATAAGGTTCTTGATTTCCTGTAGTCGCTAAGACTTGTCTACACCATCTCCATTATTGACCTAAGCTAAAGTTGTGTCCAAAATCGTTTTCTAAAGGGAAGCCAATATTGTAATTCTTTTTGCTTTCGACCGAAAGATACGATAGATTTACAAGCATCGTGTGATAATCGACTTAAGCGATAATCAAATTTCTGAAAGCTTTAAGATGTTTAGCACTTAACTACTAGATCAGTAGCAGAGCATATGTACACCTTTGAATGTATAACAACCAAGCTTGAGCTAAGAGAGTTCAGTACGCATGAAGTCCCATCGGAGATCAGATTAAAGATCCTTGAAGCTGCTAGACTAACAGGTACTGGTCTTAACACCCAGCACTGGCGATTTATTCTAGTCGAAAACAAAGACAATCTTAAGAGGCTGGCTGACGATAGTACTAGTGGAAGATGGGTTGCAGGTGCCAATTTTGCGGTTATAATACTGACAAATCCGAGGTACAATTTTCATTTGATTGATGCAGGAAGGGTACTACAGAATATGCAGTTGGCCGCATGGAATGATGGGGTAGGTTCAGGTTTGTTCACAGGAATAATGGAAGAAAAACTTCGAAGTGATTTTGGGATTCCAAAGGAGATGAGCCCTACGATCATAGTGGGCTTTGGATATCCGTTAAATGACTTGACAGGTAAGAGAAAGAACCGTCTGCCACTTTATGAACTAGTATACTATGAAAAATATGGAAACTCCAAGGCAGTATGAGGGATACTGAGCCCGAATTCCCAAATCCCCAAATTCTTACTATTTATCAAGTTCCCACTGAAGCCTTCCCGCTAATAGATAATTTAATTTGAAGCAGATCCTTTTTTTGTACAAATTTAGAAGTACCAGTAATTAAGGAAGCAATACTAGACAAGTAACCAATTGTAGATCCAGGCATAGTAGACTGCGATTTGAACGGGCCGTCACGTTTTGGTTATGGTAAACATAAATTGTCCACAGGAAAAGGGAAAGTTCCAGTATTAGAATTTTTTCTTGCTACCCTGACAGTATCGTATCTAAAGGTAGAGATCAGAGGAGGAGTCAATTTTGCTTGAGGAAATATCCTCACCACGTCTGGTATCGTTATCTGTTATAGATCTGTTGTTAATTATTTTATCTGAGGTCACTGAATCGATTGCAAGATTAGAATTGGTAATCGTCCAATTTGCTAGTTTGGATGATGTTGTAACCGCGCTACCGGCTGACCTTAGTCCTGTAACTGAATCATCTGGTATATCAGGTAGCGATATGCCAGATGGTAACTGACTCCATATATGACCGCCTCGGTATCGTAGGCGCAACAGTAAATATTTCAGGAATAGGATGCTTCTCGTCTTTCCGACCTTCTTGTACTTGTACTGCTGCCGTTGTTGCATGTAAAGGTGTAAAGTGAAATACTGGTAAACACTAATTGCAGCGGATATCGAACTCAGACCTAGAGATATAATAGCACTAACTATTATTTTTATTATTGAGTTTTGCATTACAAACCACAGTGGAGATTAGTTAATTATCTTCTAGCTAGTTAGCACCTTTACACTAAATGCCTAGAGAAATTAAACACTGATGAGAATTGTCCCTTCGGGACGTTTCTTTAGAAAGGAAGTCTATTGAGTTGCCTTGATTTCTGAAAAATGTTCATATCTTCGTTTTGTCGCCGGTTTGGAGTTGGACTTTAAGGAGTTTTTATCATCCTAATCTGAGAAAGTGTTGTATATTCTTCGTAATTTGTAGAGAGAAAATGTTGTATATTATATTTTCTTTACAATTATCTCCATTATTACCTCCAAGGCATTTTCTTATTATCGCTGTAAAATTTAAGAATCGCTATTCTTATTTAGAATCCTACCAAAAAAATGGATCTATCATTACACACCTTATTAGCAGGACCAATCTTACGGCGAGCTGAGCCAAAGCAAGTATCTATCTGGATTGCTTGTAGTATACCTGTAATAATTCGTGCCGAGATCTTTCGAGTAGCCGATTTAGAGCCTATAAGCGGTACTCAGAACAAAAATAATACTGAACAGGCTAAACCAATTGGATTAGGATCCGCTACTTGTATAAGACTTGGAGAGCATCTCTATATTGGTCTCGTAACGGCTAAACCGATTCCACAGGCCGAAACTAGCAGGAATAGAAATAATTCCACAAATATGGATTTTAGTAGTTTTCCTACACACGAACTATTAGCATATGATATTGAACTTTCGTATTATGAAGGCAATATCAAAAAATGCCAGAGACTGCAAGACCTTGGTCTTTTAACCGGTGACAA